>CAZDFM010000118.1:0-7185 GCA_964504465.1 uncultured Pseudobdellovibrionaceae bacterium
ATCTCCGGCCTCGGCGCAAGGCACGAAATAATCAAAAACTAAACTCGCGGAAAATCTTCTAAGGTTTCCGCTTGAAAACCGCTTTTTATTAACCATTTGTGGACTTTGAAGTACATACTGGTCTTTAATTTGCGGGTTTCAAGCTCGAACCTTTTATCTAGGAAGCAAAATGCGAGTCCTCTTAGTTGAAGACGAAAAAAAGTTAGCAGACTTCGTACGCAAGGGTTTAGTAGAAAGCTCGTATGCGGCCGACCTCGCCGGTACTTTTCAAGAAGGGCAAGCTTTTGCCGCCGACAATCTTTATGATCTTATAATTTTAGATGTGATGTTGCCTGATGGTAATGGCTTTGACTTAGCTAAATGGCTTCGCGCCAACGAATATGCCGGCCCTATTTTAATGCTGACCGCGCTTAACAGCACTCAAGACAAAGTTAAGGGGTTGGATTCTGGAGCAGATGATTACCTTCCAAAACCTTTTGCACTTGAAGAACTCAAGGCTCGAGTACGTGCGCTCCTTCGTCGATACGGTGGCCCCACGACTACGTCACTTTTAAAATTTTCTGATCTCGAGATGGACTTAGTAAAACGTAAGGTAGTCCGTGCGGGCCAAGAAATAAAACTCACCAGTAAAGAGTTTGCACTTCTAGAGTATTTTTTAAGACATATTGGGCGGCCAGTTTCTCGAATGGAAATTCTTGAACACGTTTGGGATATGAGCTTTGATCCTGGTAGTAACGTTGTCGATGTTTATGTGAATATGCTCCGTAAAAAAATTGATTCACCATTTGAACACAAGATTATCCACACCGTTGTCGGCTTTGGTTACGAGTTTAAGGCATGATTCTAGATAAGTTTTCGCTGAGAGCGCGTCTCACTTTAGTTTTTGTGCTTTTCTTCGGCGGAACTCTTTGTGGTTATAGTTATTACGTCTACCGAACAGTAAATTCTGTTTTTCAATCTGAGTTTGATGTTCTTTTGGTCGGCTTTGCGGCGGATATTGCGGATTCGATCGATTTTAGTTTAATCGGTGGCCTAAGAGTGGATTCAAAACAGTTCCGCCAAGACCGAAAGATCTTTCCATTTCCTTTAAAAGAAACCGTCATTCAAGTTCGAGATCTCAAGGGGCAGACGATTCAAAAAAGTCGCGCGCTCGAAGAGATTAATTTGCCCTTTAGCAAAAGCGAACTCATGCTTCTTTACCAGCACAAATTTTTCTTCCGAAATTGGACTTCTTCTGAGGAAATCGTAGGAAACAAAAGTTTTCGACTTGTGAACTATCGGTTAATGTCGCCGACAAAACCCCCCTTGATTCTTCAAGTGGCGGTTCCGAATCGTTTTGTTCGAGAAAACAGTATTCAAGTTTTAAACATTTTCTCGATATCGATTCCGATTGTGCTTTTGATCTCTGCTATTCTTGGCTATTCCTACTCGTCATTTGGTTTAACCCCAATCCGCAAGTTTGTAGACCGTCTTAAGGCGATTGGCGCTCGCGATCTTGAGCAAAGACTTGTTCTGCCTCAGCCAAACGACGAAATTCGGGATCTTTCGGAATCAGTCAACTCCTTATTAGAAAGACTCGAGAAAGCATTTAAAAGCCAAGAGACCTTTGTGTCGGATGCTTCTCATCAATTGAAGACGCCGCTGGCGATTCTTAAGGCTGAACTAGAGCTTTTAGGAAAAGAAGTCAAAGGTGACGAAGGTACTCAGCGTGTAGAAAGCCTTAGAGAAGAAGTCGATGATCTGATTTCGCTGGTTGGAAACCTTTTACTTTTAGCTCGTGTTGATGCCGGTGAAGATCAACTTGTTCTCACAGAAGTTGATCTGGATGAAGTCGTGACAACGGCAGTACAACGTCTCACGCATCTCGCAAAAGCAAAGTGTATTCGTTTAAAACTAAATCTTGGTGAAATGATCGATGTATATTCGATATCCTTTAAAGTAAAAGGCGATGCCGATTTATTGGTAAGTTTATTTCAGTCGTTGATTGAGAATGCGATTAAGTATTCACCCAACTCATCAGAAATAAATATTAATATTAAAGACCAGGGTGGCTTCTTAACTGTCGATATACGCGACCAGGGACCAGGAATTCCTGAGTCTGAAATGCCCCGAGCCTTTGAAAGATTTCATCGAGTTGCCAAACCATCGGGCCCTTCTGGCTCTGGTCTAGGACTGTCAATCGCTAAGAGAATCGCGGACTTACACCGCGCGACGCTTGAGATCAAAAACCTTCCTGAAGGTGGGCTTGAAGCCCATTTCGAGATTAAAACTTTTTAATACGCTTTTAATAGGCCTTTAATGCTCGTCCGTTATCTTAGGTTCATGCAGACGAGGTGGTGTTCCCTCGAACTGTATAGAAAGAGATGTTCGGGGCTCTTGGTCCCCCCTTAACCGGGGCCCCGACGAGAGGAGATAAAATGCCAAGAAAGTCACAAGCCAACCTAAAGACAGTCGAACTTATCGATCAGATTCGCATTGAAGGTTTAAAAGGCGATCTGGAACTACTCGAGCGAAAATCTAAAATGTGGATGCGCGCTTGGGTGAGCGAGCATTTGGATCCGCGTCCCGAAGCTAGAGTTAGTTATACAGTTTCATTAAGTAAAGAAGATGATCCGATTTTCTCGGTTGGTTGTTATGTGCAGATCTATTCTGAAGAAGGCTTTTTTCAAGCTTATCAAGTCGGAAAAGATCCACGACGAGCAATGAAAGCCGCTCTAAAAGTTGTTGCTCAGCGACTCAACGAAGTGAGAATGCCACATAGATTGGTACTCCTGCCTCGAGGCTTTGCTGTTCAACAGGCAAGTTAAGTGATTCGACCCGCCCCCTCAACGTACTTTACAGATGTATTCCGAAAGAGTTAGCCTCTCTCTTAACGAGAGAGGTCTTATGGCAAAAAAATCAGTTCTTGTTCTACTAATATCAACGATCTTCGCGTTTTTTTTAGGTGCGTGCCAAAGCACACCGAAAAAATTCGATAATGTGAACGAAGGACAATGGGAAGGCCGAGTTCTTATAAAGGACAAGCGGAAAAACCAGTCTCACGTTGTCAGTGTCGACATCAACGCTATCAAAGATGAAAAGATTCGCATCAATGTTACGGCTGCAATGGGAACTCCAGTTGCGGCGTTAGTGGTCGACGGAGCAAAGACACAGTATATTTTGTTTAAGCAGAAGGCCTTTTACGAAGGCGCTACCCAGCCGAAGGTCTTGAATCCAGTGCTGGCGATCGAAATGGACCCTAGACTTTTGTTTAGTGTTTTATTTGATTCGGATATTAAAGATACAGGTTGGTTGTGTTTGAAAGATGAGAAAAACTTTTTAAAAACCTGTGAGAATAGAACAGTGGGGCTAAAAATTGATTGGGTTGAGCGAAAAGGTGAAAAGAGAACAGTTAAAATCGATCATGCCAACGCAAGCCTTCAACTTAATCTCAATAGCTTCAGGCCTAAAGTCGTAGCAAGAGATGACCTCTTCTCGCTTAAGGCGCCTTCGGGCTTTAAAACGAATACTATGCGGTAGTTAGCAAGAAGTGTCTCAGGTTGATATCAGTCGAACTTATAGTTCGCATCAACTAAGCCCCGCATCGATGAGACGTTTGTGTGAGAAAGAAAAGTTAGTTCAAAGGTGCATAACCACTAAATAAAAATAACCATTCGCTCTTGTGAGCGAATCTCTACTTAGGGCATACTAAAGTAGTAAGGGCGAAAGTCCTTATAGCTTTAGTCCCAATTCCACCAAGGGGGAGATATGGCTACGGATTCAGGCCGAACAAATTTTTCGGATCTCTTTAAAAGTCTACAAGAAAAAGAACAGTTTCAAGACCTCACTTGGTCAGGTTCGTTTACGGATTATCTGAATCTCGTAAAAGATAACCCCAAAGTTACTCGTAATGCGTTTCAACGTATGTACGACATGGTGATTGAAAAAGGCTTTAGCGAATACGTCGACGTGAAAAAGCAAATGGTACATTACCGTTTCTTTGACGACGAAGACAACGACGGAAAAGATGCAGTTTTTGGAGCGGATATTCCGCTCATGAAATTTGTGAACGTTCTGCGTTCAGCAGCGCTCGGGTACGGCACTGAGAAACGCGTGATTTTATTTCACGGCCCTGTTGGAAGTGCGAAATCTACAATCTGTCGCTTATTAAAAAAAGGATTAGAGAAGTATTCTAAAACTGACAATGGCGCTCTATATACTTTCGAGTGGGTTGATGAAGAAGGAAAACACGAAGACATCTTTGGTAAAGATGTGCGAGTTTTTCCAAGCCCAATGCATGAAGAGCCGCTGGTTCTTATTCCAGATGCAATGCGCTCTTCGTTTATGGATGAGCTTAATCGCGGAAGCAAAAGCGAGTTTAGAATTAATATTGCGGGCGAACTCTGCCCACCAAGCCGCTACATCTTTAGAAAGCTCCTTGAAAAGTACAACGGCGATGTAAATCGTGTGCTGGCTCACGTTCGAGTGAAGAGGCTTGTGTTGTCTGAAGCCGACCGGATCGGGATTGGAACTTTTCAACCTAAAGACGAGAAGAACCAAGATAGCACTGAGCTCACTGGAGATTTAAACTATCGAAAGATTGCTGAGTACGGATCAGATTCAGATCCTCGCGCTTTTAACTTTGATGGTGAATTTAACGTCGCCAATCGTGGGATGATTGAGTTTGTTGAGGTATTAAAGCTCGACGTGGCTTTCTTATACGATTTACTCGGAGCTTCGCAAGAACACCGAGTGAAGCCTAAGAAGTTTGCTCAAACTCATATTGATGAAGTGATTATCGGGCACACCAA
Organism: uncultured Pseudobdellovibrionaceae bacterium; assembly: GCA_964504465.1. Classification (GTDB taxonomy): domain Bacteria; phylum Bdellovibrionota; class Bdellovibrionia; order Bdellovibrionales; family UBA1609; genus CAZDFM01. The sequence goes on from CAZDFM010000118.1 coordinate 4,791, forward strand.
CGAACCCGAATATCGAAAACTTCAAGATAATGAGTTCATGGAAGCTCTCAGAGACAGAACCGTAAAGATTGACGTTCCATACATAACCAAACTCAAAGATGAAACTAAGATCTATAAGAAGGATTTTAACAGCAAGATTCTTCGAGGCGTAAGTATAGCTCCGCACACGATTGAGATGGCCGCTATGTGGGCGATTCTAACTCGCTTAGAAAAACCTAAAAAGGCTAACCTTACTCGTTTACAGAAGCTCAAGCTTTATGACGGAAAATCTTTGCCGAACTATACAGAAGACAACGTAAAAGAGCTTCGTAAAGATGCGAAACGCGAAGGTTTAGAGGGGATCTCTCCTCGATACATTCAAGATAAGCTTTCAAACTCAATCGTTCAGGCTCAACAGCGTAACCGTGGATCGGTAAACCCATTCATGGTTTTAAGAGAGCTTGAAGGTGGGTTAAAGAACCATTCGCTTCTGTCTTCAGAAGAAATGCGCCAAGACTATAAAGAGTTGTTGAGTGCGGTTAAGCAAGAGTACGAAGAAATTATCAAAGCTGAAGTTCAGAGAGCAATCTCTGCTGACGAATCAGCACTTCAAAGACTTTGCGGAAACTATATCGACAACGTGAAGGCTTACACTCAAAAGGAACGCGTTCGTAACCAGTTTACTGGTAACGACGAGGACCCGGATGAACGGCTCATGCGTTCAATCGAAGAGAAGATCGAAATCCCTGAATCTAGAAAAGAAGACTTCCGCCGTGAAGTGATGAACTATATCGGCGCTCTTTCTTTAGAAGGTAAAAAGTTCGATTACAAAACTAACGAACGTCTTCATAAAGCTTTAGAGTTGAAGCTCTTCGAAGATCAGAAAGATTCGATTAAGCTGACTTCACTTGTTTCTTCGGTCGTCGATAAAGACACCCAAGAGAAAATCGATATCGTGAAGACTCGACTTATCAAAGACTATGGTTATGACGATATCTCGGCGACCGATGTATTGCATTACGTAGCGAGCATCTTTGCTCGTGGCGATGTGAAAGATAAGAAATAAGAATTGGTTCTTTGCAGTCTAAACGAGCTGATTCTTTTTCGGGGCCGCCCCGGTAGTAGGGCGGTCAACCTTTAACCAATAAGAAGTTGGTATGGGAATTAGGGAAGATAACAATAGGTTTAAAGATATAGTCCGCGGAAGAATCAAGCAGGACTTCAAAAAGTATGTCACTCACGGCGAGATGATTGGCAAAAGAGAGAATGATTTTGTCAAAATCCCGATTCCTTCGATAGATATTCCAAGATTTAAATATGGAGCTAAGCAATCTGGCGGAGTCGGTCAGGGGCAGGGCAAACCTGGTGATGCGGTCGATGGAGAAAAGCAGCCGGGCCAAGGGCAGGCTGGAGACAACCCTGGAGAGCATGTCCTTGAAGTTGATGTTTCGCTCGATGAGTTGGCGGATATCTTAGGTCAAGAGTTAGCTCTTCCACGAATCGAACCGCGGGGTAAAAAAAGCATTGATTCAACTATGAATCGCTATTCTGGCCGCGCTCCCGTTGGACCCGAAGGTTTAAGACATTTTAAATCCTCTTATAAAGAAGCTTTAAAACGACAACTCGCCACAGGTTCTTATAATGCTGAAGACCCAATCGTAATCCCGATCAAAAAAGATATGAGATACCGCTCTGTGAAAACATCGGTAAAGCCACACGCAAATGCAGTTGTGATATATATGATGGATGTTTCGGGCTCAATGGGTGACGAACAAAAAGAAATCGTGCGCCTCGAAAGCTTTTGGATCAACACTTGGCTTAAGAAAAACTATAAAGGCTTAGAAACCAGGTTCATCATTCACGATGCTGCAGCAAAAGAAGTGGATGAAGACACCTTTTTTAAAACTAGCGAATCAGGTGGCACGTTAATTAGCTCCGCTTACAAGTTATGTAAAAAAATAATCGAAGAAGACTATCCTGCAGCCGATTGGAACGTTTATCCCTTTCACTTTAGTGACGGAGATAATTGGAGCGGTGAAGATACGCGGCTTTGCCAAAAACTTTTGAAAGAATTTTTTCTCCCGCGAGTAAACATGTTTGGCTACGGCCAGGTCGAAAGCAAATATGGCAGCGGCCAGTTTGCTAAAGACTTAGAAAAAAGCATGGCCGATGAAGAGCGGCTGGTAATCAGTAAGATTGAGAACCGTGAAAAAATCATGACCTCAATTAAGGATTTCCTAGGAAAAGGACACTAATGGCCAATATTACTCCACAGCTTGAAGTCGAACGAAAAAAAATCTGCAAAATTGCTGAAGATGTCGGTTTAGATTTTTACGAAACGATTTTCGAGCTTGTGACTTATGATGAACTCAACCAAATCGCCTCTTACGGCGGGTTTCCAGTTCGTTATCCACAT
>CAZDFM010000119.1:0-2503 GCA_964504465.1 uncultured Pseudobdellovibrionaceae bacterium
TAAAACAGATCCCAATCATGTTGGATTCAAAAATTCGACTTATTTGACGCTGACTTCTAGACAGGGATTCTTCAGTAGATTTGAGGTCTTTATAAGCTGAAACAAGCTTTGAGTTTGAACTTCGCAGTTTGGAACATACATAACTCACAACTAAAGCATCTATAAAATAAAGGGCCATACGAAGCTCTACAGCTTGCGCACCAGGTTGCAGCAAAAAGCCAGAGACCACAATCATGCTGAGTGCCGTGGCGAGAATTCCATGTACGAACCCACCAACCCATGCGCTCACTGAAATTGCCGCAAAAAACAGTAGCAGTGGACTATCAAAATTAAAACTTTTGTTAATGAGAACTTTAAGCAGAGTTACAAATAGCACAGCCCCAAATGTGACAAAGTAGCTGCGTAGATTTCTCATTTTGACTCGAGAATCTTTCGATTCAATTTTTCGGCGTCGCCGTGAACTGGAATTCCAACTCCGCGCCACTTTATAAGCTGATAAGATCCATCACGGGTCTTATCAAAGTTTAATTCAACATCGACAAGCGTATTGAAGCCAGCTTGGACGGCCTTGAAGGCAAGGCGAAGCTGGGTTTCTTTAGGATCGGCACAGTCCGTTACCTTAAGAGGTTTATGAAGCCTTCGGAATAGACGGGTTTCTTTGCTTTGCTCTCGAAGAAAGACGAATACTTCTTTAGCTTTCTCCATAGTTTCCGCGTAGTCGGCAAGAGCGGGCTCTACAATTTGATTGTAACAAGGCATGCAGTAGATCGTATGTTCGAGTTCAGGAGGTACTTTCTCTAAAAACGAGAATGCTTCTTCGTCCGCCTCTTGAAAACAGCTTTTGCAGATAGAATTTTTGCAAACTCCACATTCGAGGATAGCTTTAGGTTTTTGGCATGAAAAGCAGATGGTAGTTTGCATCACAAGGCTATAGCATGACTTACTCATAGTCTCTGAGCTAAAAATTGAGTTGTTTACACCTTTACAGGAGTTATTTTTGCTGACCACGCCACTTGAGATCTTATTCCAAAGTCCCGACTTTCTAGCGATTGATAAACCTGTGGGAGTTTCTGTTCACAACAATGAAGATGTGGAGAACTTGCTTTCAATCTTAGATCGTCAGCTCGGTTTAGGTAAACTTTTTCCAGTTCATCGGCTCGATAAGGAAACCAGCGGCGTTCAGCTATTTGCTTTAAATGAAGTTACAGCGCGAACTTTGGCCGATGCCTTTCAGACTCGCTCGGTTAAAAAAACTTACGTTGGAGTCTTGAGGGGCCATCTAAAGCAGGCTCAAGGACTATGGTCACATGCACTTTCTGATAAAGCTGAAGGCCGCAAAACCCCAGCGGGGCTTGGCAAAGACCGCGTGGCCTGTGAAACAGGTTTCAAAGTCCTTAAACAGAGTCAGTATTTTAGCTTATGTGAGTTTGATTTGCGCACGGGCCGCCAGCACCAAATTCGAAAACATGCAGCTCTTGCAAACCACGCTTTGGTAGGAGATCCCCGCTATGGCGATCCAAAATATAATAAAAAAATCGCGGGGCTTTATAAGCAAGAGCGCATGTACCTGCACTGCGCTCGGCTTGAGATCGCAGGAGAAATCATCGAAGCTGGACTTCCGTCTGAATTTGAGCAGCTTTTTTAGCAATGTTACCTTAAGCAGACAAATTCTTCACACCCTCTGAAAGACTTTCCCTATGGAGAAGAGTAAATTGATCTTACTGAAACTCTTAGTCTACGGACAACGTCTAGGAAGATTTAAGAGAATTCAGCACCGAACACTAGGTGAAAAACCTTATGTTCAAGAATCCCAGGAAGCTTTCTTCTTGGGATTTTTTTTGCCTTTTAGAGAAGGCTCAACTGATCACCCCGCCGCTGAAACAAAGAGGCATCGAGTTCGTTGTGGCCCTTGTCCAACCCATACTTCTTTCGAAACAGCTTAAAACTATTCGCCATCTGATCAGCCCGTGCACCTTCACCGCGCATGCGACTTCCAAAATCGGAATCGTTAAGTTTGCCATCACGGATATCGAGGATCGCACCCAACACCTTATTTTTACGATCCGGAAAGTGTTGCTCGAGCCAAGCGGCGAATAGATCTTTGACTGAATACGGAAGTCTTAACGGGACAAAACCCGCACTCTGAGCCCCCGCCTCGGCACATGCTTTTAAGATGGCGGGAATTTCGTGGTCAGTCAGTCCAGGAATCACAGGTGCAATGTTAATCCCGACAGGGATACCTGCTTTTGCGAGCTCTTCAATGGCTTTCAGTCGCGCAAGCGGAGCCGAAGTACGAGGTTCAAGTTTACGGCTCACTTCTTGGTTGAGGCTCGTGACTGACAAACATACGCTCACTAAGTTTTCTTGAGCGAGTGCGCTCAACAAATCAATATCACGACAAATGAGATGGTTTTTTGTGATGATGCTCGTGGGATTTTTAAATTTTAGAAAAACTTCAAGGCAGGCTCTCGTGAGTTCAAACTTTCGCTCGGCTGGCTGATAG
>CAZDFM010000119.1:2513-7116 GCA_964504465.1 uncultured Pseudobdellovibrionaceae bacterium
TCGGTCACACCGCTCATAAATACAACCTGCGGTTGCCAACTTGGACTCATAAATTGTTTTTCTAAAAGTAGAGCGGCTTCGTATTTAACAAAAATTTTAGACTCGAAATCGAGACCCGCTGATAAACCTAAATACTCATGAGTCGGTCTTGCATAACAGTAGCTGCAACCATGTTCACAGCCGCGGTAAGCATTCAAACTGTAGTTAAAACCTAAATCCGGACTGTTGTTTTTCGATAAGATAGATTTGGAGCTGTCTCGAAAAAATTCCGTCTTCACTCGAGGAAGATCGTCTTCTTCAAGCCAGCCGTAATCGCTCAGATCTACGCTTTGTTTTTGAGAGTGGAATCGGCTTTCAACGTTGCTTTGAGAGCCCCTTCCTTTGGCCTTTTCGTAGGGATTCATGCTGTGTAAGTTATGTGTAAGTCCGGAGAAAGTCAAGTGGGGCAAAAAGTCCCAGGACTAAGTCGAGATTGGGACAAAAAGGGACACGATTTTTTCAGCCTTAATCAGTCGTTAACTTTTTTATACTAAAAAGACATAAATTAATTTTCTTTACCAATTCTTTTTGCAAAAAAATTTTTTATCAGCATAATCCTGTGGCATGGAAACCAGCGTGATCTTCAGCGAGATGAAACAGCGAGTGTCGTCAGTTGACTGGTCTCAAAATCCTCTTGGGCGACCCGAGACTTGGTCAAAAAGTTTATTATCTGCGGTTGGCGTAGTCATGAATGCGCGCTTCCCGATGTTTCTGGCATGGGGGAAAGATCAAATTTTTCTCTACAACAAGAGCTATATTCCGATATTGGGCCACAAAGAAGCACACGCGATGGGTGCTCCCCTACCCGTGCTTTGGGCCGAGCTCTGGGAAAATTTAAAACCGGTGATCAACAAAGTAAACAGCGGTGAGGCTTTTCGAGCCGACGATCAGTTGTTCTTTATGGAGCGTTACGGATATTCCGAAGAAACATATATGACCTTATCGCTGAGCCCCCTTTACAATGACAAGCTTGAAGTCGCAGGGCAGCTCGGCATTTGTTACGAGACTACTCATAAAGTTATTAAAGACCGACAGATGCGTTTAATCTCAGATATAGGAACTCGTGCGCTCGGTGCAAAATCAGTTGAACAAGCCGTACGGGCTGCGGTCATTGCGTGTTCTAACAATGACTATTGTATTCCCTATGCAGCTATTTATTTAAAAGATCCAAATCGAGATGAACTGGCTTTAAAAGGACAATGTGGCTTCGAGGGTCAAAGCCCTTTTCCAGCGAGGGTGAATCTTTGTCCAAAGCTTGACACTGTTAAAAAAGACCGCTGGCCGATTAGGGAAGTTTTTCTTTCGCAGAACCATGAGGTCATTTCAACCAAAAATATTTCTAACATTCCCATGTCGAGATGGAATGTTATTCCAGAAAACGCAATTGTGGTTCCCATTATGGCGACCGAAACTGTTCCCGCCGGAGTTCTAGTCGCGGGGATCAATCCCAAACGCAATCTTGATATGAACTACGAGAGTTTTTTTCTATTTCTATCAAAACAAATCGCGCAAACAATTTCAAACGCGTCGGCAGTTGATACGGCTGAATCCGCCAATGCCGCAAAGTCCGCTTTTTTAGCGAATATGAGCCACGAAATCCGAACTCCAATGTCGGCCATACTCGGTTTTACTGAGCTGTTGCATGATGCAGATTTGAGCGCAGCAGATCGTGAAGACGCCATTGCTCGAATTGACCGGAGCAGTAGAAACCTTCTTCGTTTAATCGATGACATTTTGGATATTTCAAAAATTGAATCTAATAAGGTCGATATTCACCGCACTCGCTTCTCACCTCAGGAACTTGTAGGAGAAGTAATTTCGCTACTCAGGATCCAAGCTGAACAGAACAATTTAGAACTTAAACTTGTAATCTCCAAAGACGTCCCGAATTTTGCTTATTCAGATCCTATCCGTGTTCGTCAAATTCTCATTAACCTCATAGGAAATGCGATCAAGTTTACTAAGATTGGTGAGATTACAGTAAGCCTCAAAGCAGAAGAACAGCGTTTTATTGTCTTCGAAGTCGAAGATACCGGGATCGGAATTTCTGAAAGCGACCGTCGAAAATTGTTTCAACCTTTCGCGCAGGCTGACAGTTCAATTGCGCGTAAATTTGGAGGTACGGGACTTGGCTTAGCACTTTCAAGACGGCTCTGCGAACGACTGGGAGGTAATCTTGTGTTGGCAGAAAGTCATCCTGGCCGCGGCAGCCGTTTTAAAGCTTATATTGACGGTTCGCCTTTTGAAAATGACCGCATCCCTCTGAAAGTAACAAGTGAAACTCAACTCAAACAAATGGTCGACGAGGGAGCCTTACGGGGAAAACGGATTCTGGTTGCCGAAGATATTTCGGACAACCAAATCCTAATGCGTTTTTATTTGGAGCCTGCGGGTGCAATCATTGATTTTGCCTCGAATGGTGCCGAAGCCGTCGAAATGGCGAAAACCCACGATTATGACGTGGTCTTAATGGACATTCAAATGCCTCAGGTAGACGGAATTCAAGCCACTCGAACCTTAAGAGCTAGTGGCTATACACATCCGATCGTGGCGTTGACAGCTCATGCAATGCCTGAAGAAATCAATCGCTCGCTCGATGCCGGTTGCAATGCCCATTTAACCAAACCGATTGCCAAATCTGAGTTGATTTCAGCTTTGCTTAGATATGTGAGCCATTAGCTATTCAGTTGGAGGCGGAGCTGCGTTTTTGCCGTCGCGAAAATACCAAATTCCGCCTTGCCTACGAAATTTTGAATATTCATGGTGGACTTCGGGTTCTTGTCCTTCCATTTTAAAAGTCGCCTTAAACTCAACCGTACCTTTGTTGCCTTCGCTGGATGCAGAAAGGACTTCGAGTTTTAAGAATTCAGAATTGTCCATCCACGCCTTCGTTGAGGCTTGATCCATTTTATAACGTGTTTGCGGATCGGTGGTCTCTTGCACATATTCTAAATTCTTTAGGCAAAAAGCCGTATAGCGAGAACGCATTAAAGCTTCGGGAGTTTCGGCATCGGCCTCACCTTCAATTAAAGGTTGGCAACAATCCACATAAGGTTTTGAGGAATCACAATAGCAATTATTTTTCATAGTTGGAGCTTAGCAAGAAAGCGCGAGACTAAAAAGTAATTTCTGTGCAACTCATTGACTTGCATTCACTCCGCCTACGTAAAGCTGGCTTGGCGATTTTGCTTTTGTCTTTGCCTTTTCAGGCTCAGGCTCTTCAAGGTTCTTTTTGAAGAGCGCATAGGAAACTTCGGCTCCGATAAAAACAATTAAAGATGAATAATAAACCCAGACAAGGAGTACGACTAACGAGCCCGCAGCCCCATAAGCCGAACCGACCGCAGCTTTACCTATATAAAGACTGATGAGGTATTTGCCGATCACAAAAAGCAGAGCGGTAATCGCACCGCCCGCTAAGCTGCTCGGGGTGTCAAGGCTACGGTCAGGCATCCACTTATAAATAATAGTAAATAAAATGGTGAAAATTGAGAAACTCACCAAGGAATTCACCACTTCAAACCATGCGAGGTCAGACTGGCCAAAAAAGTACGTAATCGCCGAAGAAACTAGGAGCGATACGACCGCAATAAACACAAAGGTCATGAGCATGCCGACCGAAAAGATTCTACGCATCACTATATCTTTAACTGCGCCGAACTTAGAAAGTTTGGGTTTTGCAATTTCGTCGACATTGAAAATCAGATTTAATGAGGCTTGCAACTGAGCGAAAATAATACTCGCTGAAATTAAAATACCTCCGAGCCCGATCCAACCACTTGCCCGGGTCAAATCAGGTCGTTCGTTTCCGCTCGACATAATTGTAGCCATAAGTTTTGCGGCTTCATCGCCTACGAATCCTTGAACCTGACTCACAAACTGCTGTTGCAGATCGAGTTCTAGAGTCGACAAGAACCACACCACTAAGATAAGCAGGGGAGCCATTGCGAGCGCAGTATAATACGCCAATGCGGCTGCGCGAGTGAAAATGTCGTCTTGATCAATACCTTCGATTATCGTCGAAATTTTTTCTTTAAATACTTTCATTCACTCAAAGTAGCACGACAAAGTGCTCAAAACTTAAAGCAAGGTATTAGCTCATGTGAAGCTTTGGACAAGTTTGCGGATGTAAATCGAATTTAGGCTCAAAAAGATACGAGGAGAGCAGTGGCGCTGCTCTCCTCGTGAATTGGGGTGGTGGTTGGTGTGATGGGAAATATGAGGGAAAAATCAAGTCGTTGGCGAATGACCTCTTTTACTACGCGGCTCTACCATAGAGGGTGGAGCCTCAGCTTCTGAGGAAAAAGAGCGGTCCTTTGTATAGTCACGGATCACACGTATGTCGTTTTTAATCTCACGTACGCCGCTGATCTGTTCAGCAAGTTCCTCGGCTTCGTACTTCATCCATTTATTTGGAACCGTCCCGAGAAACATCACCTGACCATTGTTTACTTCAATTTCAATTTCGGAAGCGTCGATCTCATGATGTTCAGTGAGGAGCTCACAGATTTCGTCCTTAATGCGTTCATCTGAGCGTCCATAGCCTGTAGGGCCTTTTCCACGA
>CAZDFM010000120.1:0-4096 GCA_964504465.1 uncultured Pseudobdellovibrionaceae bacterium
CAACGCAATTGGGATGGGTCTTAAAGAGCGTCTACCTGCCTACGATAAAACTGCCAAAGCCTTAATCGTCCAAGCGAATATCGGAAACCTCGAAAAACAGTATGCCTATAAAGGCATTGGTTTTAGAGATTCAATTTTAGACCGTTACATAGGCCTGACTGAAAAAGGCCATATGGAAAACCCTGATATCGATTTTGCGGTTTGGCCCGAAACGGCCTTTCCGGACGAGTTTAACCGACCCGGTTACTTTTCAAAATATGTGCTGAGAGTTCGGGCTTTTTTAGACAACCGAAAATTGAACCTTGTAACTGGGAGCTACGGCCAACTTGCCGGCACCAAACAAACTACCAACTCGCTTTTCTTTTTATATCCAAGAACTGGGGACACTGAAGAACCGCGTGAGTATAACAAAACGGCCCTTCTTGCCTTTGGCGAATATGTTCCGGGCTCGACATGGTTTCCGGTTTTAAAAACTTGGCTCCCTCAGGTGGCCGACTTTGCTCGCGGTACCGGTCCCGTTATCAAGGAATACAAGGGTATTAGAATCGGTCCGCAAATTTGTTATGAAGGTCTATTTGATTGGTTTACGCGCAAGCTCTCTCAGTTAGATGCTCAGATTGTTTTAAATGTCACAAATGATTCTTGGTATGGAACTTGGCAAGAGCCCTATCAGCATCTTTATATGACGCTTGCTCGAGCCGTAGAGATTCGGCGCCCATTGCTTCGATCAACAAATACGGGTATATCCACTGTGATCCTTGCGCACGGCGAAGTGTTAGAGAAATCTCCACTTGAACAAGCCTGGCAAGGCAGCTTTAAGATCCCCTATTGGTCCAACGGGCCAAAAACATTATTTTCTAGTTGGGGTTACTGGCTTCCTTTAATATTCGCCTTGGCTTGGTTAGCATTTTGGCTTGTGAGGTTACGAAAGAGTGAAACAAAATCTTGAGACTTTAGATTGGCAAGACATTGTTGAAAAGTTGCAGACGCTTGCAACAAGTTCTGGGGCCAAAGAAGTTTTAAGAGACATCGCTCCCCTTTCATCAGCCGCTCTCGCTGAAAAAAGTTTTGAACGTATTCTCGAGGCCCAAGCTCTTTTATCTCAAGGCAGTCGCCCCTTTATGGAGAGTCTTGATCTATTTCCGGTTTGGTTTCAGCGCTTATCAAAAGAAGCGACTCTTAAAACTTTAGAACTTAAAGATGTGCGCCACTTCTGCATGGAAGCCTTAGCACTTAAAGAAGTACTTGAACTCGCGGACACCCCTTGGCTCGAAGACAACTACAAATTATTGTTTGATGCCTCTGAACCTTTGTCGGCAATTGATCAAATCATGTCTCCCGATGGTGAAATTCGAACCGACGCCAGCGAGACTCTTTACAGCTTGTTTCACGAAAAAGGTCAGATCAGCCGTCAAATTCAAACGACCTTAGATCGGTTAGTTAAACAGCACGACATGGAGCCTATTCTTCAGGACCGTTATGTTACAAACCGTGAAGGGCGCTGGGTTCTTCCGGTGAAAGGCGGTAAGCAACATTCTTTTGAAGGTATCATCCATGGAGCAAGCCAAACTAAGCAGACTGTTTATATGGAGCCCAAAGAGATTGTTTCTTCAAATAATCGTCTTCGTGAAGTCGAAGTCGGAATCGAAGAAGAGATCGAACGGCTTCTGACAGAACTCTCTGAATACCTACATGGCAAAACGCGTGAGTTCGAAGCCGCCCGCGACATTATGCTGACCCTTGATGAGGTTTTTGCGAAAGCTCAGCTTGCGACACTTATGGACGCTCACCCGGTCCGGTTTGTTGAAAATGAAATTAAGTTGATCGAAGCACGCCACCCGCTTTTGACTTTAGTTCCTGATTTAAAAGTAATTCCGAACTCAGTCCACATGGATTTAGAAAAACGAATTCTCCTTTTATCGGGCCCCAATGCCGGAGGAAAAACTGTACTGCTTAAATCGATTGGTTTAGCAGCTCAGATGGCTCGCTGTGGTTTACCGATTTGTGCCGAAGAAGGTTCACAGCTCCCCTTCTTTAATAAAGTGCATGTGGCGGTCGGGGATGCCCAAAGCGTTGATGCTCACTTAAGTACCTTTGCAGCGCACTTGAAAATTTTAAATTCGGCGACCGAAGATAAAGGCCCCAATACATTACTCTTGATTGATGAAATTTGCGGCTCGACTGACCCCGAAGAAGGAACGGCCTTAGCCCGAAGTTTTATTACAACCTATGCAGATAACAAAGTTTTGGGCGTGATCACCTCGCACTTAGGACCGTTAAAATTAGGTTGGACTCCTGACACTGGAGTTATTAACGGAAGCCTAGAGTACGACAACAGCTCAGGCCGCCCGACCTACCAATTTATTATGGGTGTACCGGGTCAGTCTTTAGCATTGCAAACCGCTCATCGAGTTGGTGTTAACAAAGATATCGTCAACCGTGCGATTGAGTTCTTAAGTCCCGAAACTAAACGCTATCAAGAAAACTTAGTACAGATTGAAGAAATGAAAGCTGAACTTCGCAAAATGAAAGAGCAGCTTCAAGGTGAAAGCCAAGACTTAAAAAAACAAAAACAAAAGTACGAGGCCTTGGCTGGCAAATTTAGTACTGAAAAAGACAAGATGCTCGAGCAAGCGCGCGTTCGCGCTGAGCGAAAGATTGAGCGCCTAATTGAAAACGCCAAGGTCGGCGAAGTTTTTAAAAAGCACGAAAATTTAGAAAAAGTTAAGTCGCAATTACCTGAAGTAGTAAAAGCCGTCCCTCGCGCTTTGCAACCAGAAACCCGAATTGATTCAGCCGAAGCTTTTGCCAAAGCATTTCCTCCGGGCGCAAAAGTTTATGCCGCTTCAATCGGTAAAGATGCGATCGTTCAGGGTGAACCAGGGCCACGCGGTGAAGTTCCGGTGCTTTCAGCTTCAATGCGTTTGATGATCCCTTGGGATCAACTAAAACCGCCACAAGCGGCGCAAAACCCAACTTTTGATTTAGTTCGTCGAAGTCACAAAACCAGTGCCACCGTTTTAGATTCAGACCGCGTGATTGATGTACGCGGTATGCGTGTCGAAGACGCTCTTCATAAACTCGAAGAAGATTTAGACGTGGCCGCCCTTCAACAAGAAGACCGAGTCAAAATCATCCACGGCCACGGCACCGACACCTTAAAGAAAAGCATCCGAAGCTTTTTATCCCGCAGCCTCTACGTAAAAAAATGGCAAGCCGGCAATAATGATACTGGCGGCGATGGTGTCACTTGGGCCGAGATTAAAGATTAATTTTACTCCGGCGCCGGAGTGGTGATTCAATTGACGACCGATTTTCCCAAAAAGTCTTGCGACGGTTTCAGATTAAGGTGACTAAAATTCAATTCGTTTTTGTGTTCCTAATTAAGGCGTGTATCCCAGGTGGGCATGATACTACTCCGGCGAGAATATTGACTACGCGCTCATCTACTGTGAGCTTGATCTTAAAATCTTTAATTAATCGATTTCTACAAACGTAATCTCCGGACTTTATTACATCGGGGAAATTTGAAAGTGATTGCAGTTCATAGCGCTTGAGAATTTTTAAAGCGTCATCCGCACCCATCTTGCCCAAAAAGTAAGGCCATAATTCCCGACTGGCTCTTCTCAACGCTTTGGAAGCACCAAAATGAAAACTTCGAAATCCTGGAACACTATTTTTTAAGCAAAGCTTTGAATCACGCCTACAGGCCTCAAGAAATTCAGGATGGCTTACCTCTACGGATATTTTTTTTATCGCATCTGCCTCATTAGATATTCCGATGATTCCATTTAGGACTGAGATAAAAAGTTTGCCTCTATCGAAAATAAAGAATTCAGACAGTCTGACCGTCGAGGGCTGAATTACCTTATAACCATCAAGACTAGGCAACGGCGCGGCCCGCTTCACCCAACATTTATTATACTCGCTCTTCTTTAAATCTTGATAGCTCTTAGACAACACCTCTCTTGGCTTTCCACATTGATAAGGATCGAAAACCTCGAGTTCGCCGTCCGAACTAACCGAGTGCACTTCGATAGTGAGGCCAGGTTGAACATCGACAATATCAATTTCTGTTGCGAAGGCTGTCGGCAAG
>CAZDFM010000120.1:4106-7114 GCA_964504465.1 uncultured Pseudobdellovibrionaceae bacterium
ACCTTCAAACCCAAATTTCTCTCCAAGTTAAGAAGATTGCTTAAGTTAAGTAGTTCATAATTTTTATTTATAAGCAAGGCTGGTGTGGACTCAGTTCCGAAGCGGAACCGGGTAGAGTCACAGCAACTGGTCCCGGGACCAGTTCGAATGCTCAAATCGGTCGATCAGAGATTTGGGAAATTTCCTTTGGCCACTTTCTCGACAAACCTGAAAAAGCGACAGGGTTAGCTTGATCAAAGCCGCTATAACTCGGCCGCTGAGGGTACGAAGCTTGCTCTCATCCAAGGTCTAACAATTAAAAGAGGTAACTGATGTTAAAATCTCTCGCTTTGGCTGCGCTCGTTGTGGCCCCTACTCTTTCATTAGCTCAAGAACGTATTCCTTTAATGGAGTGTTCTGTAACTCTTGCTTTGCCTGGTGAGCCGGCTCAAGACATGACCTTTCGTGCGGTGACAGTTGATGGAACGCTTAAAGCCTTTGTAGATCAAAAAGGCAAAGTATCCGTTTACAATATTCCTTCGACCTTAACTATGGGCTTTGAACAGGTTCGTGCGGGTCTTAACCAGAGTTCTCTTTCGCTTGAACTTAACTTTGCAGAAAAGTTGATTGCGCATGCCATGATGCTTGAAGCAGAACCTACGCTTTCAACATTTATGAGCTCTGGAATTGAACTTGAAAAAGTTCGTTCGGCTCGTACGTTTACTTTTGGCGAAGCTACCAATATGGGAAGCACAACGGTTGTTGAAGCCTTAGATGAAAACGGCACTTTGCTTGGTTCATTTTTAGGCGGATTTATCGTCACGCCTTGCAAATAATCGCATTAGATATTTTTAGGAAGCTCGCATTTATGATCTTTTGCAGGGATCTCGGGCTTCACATCTTCTGGCTCAATTAAAACTGAACTCATACAACTGACGACTTTTGAGGAGTCGTCAGGAAGTTGAAGAGTTTCGGTCGACTGAATTCGTGACCAAAGAACATCCCCTTTATCAATTGAGAACAAAACATAGCCTTGAAGCTCGCTTGCAAATCGAGAAGCTAAAACTTCGTCCGCTAAAACGCCGACGTTGCCCGACACTTCAATCACCGCACAAGTTTTGCCTTCGCAGTCCACCAGAGATTTTAAAATTGCGACGACCTTTACTTGCAGTGGAATTCCGTTATTTTTGCCAATCCACTCACGAGTCAGTTCCCAAGTGTCACCAACTTCAACTTCTGATTTAGGGAGCGGAACTGGTGGCAAATAAAACACGCTATTTACGGGCTGCTCACCGGCTTTAAGAACTTCGCCAGTCGTGGTGAGAATGTACTCCATTTTTTCTTTTACTTCGGGAAATGCCAAATCGTTTAACGCAACCGACCCGTCTTTATCAACCGCAGTTGAAACAAAACTAATGTCGCCGTTGGAAGGATTTACGTCGGTGTATTTGTTGAGAATGCTAAACTCCACGACCTCGTCGCGTTCGCGAACAAGTTGAGAGTTCTCAAAAGTCAGAATATGAGAGTGCGAGAAATAGCGGGTTTTAGTCTGCCCGCCTTTTTCGCCCTTTAGTTTTAATTGCACCGGCCCCTCGGCCTTGAGCTCTCTAAAGCGCGGCATATCTAGGCTCTGAAAATTTTTAGATGAACTCGAACAGGCCGCTTGCGAGAGGCCCAGAAGTGTCATTGTGCTGTAAACTAAAACGACAAGAGAATTTCTTAAAAGATTTTGCATACTTACCCATTTCTTTAGAGCTTTGATAAGCGTAGAAATAAAGCCCATCAGGGTCAATAAGGATCTCACAAAGGTGTCTCAGATTGAAACACTCTTATACGCCACAACCCATCGTAATCGTTGGTGATTTTACGTTTTTAAGAAATCTCTGCTGGCACTACCTTTGTACTACTAAGGATTGAAGGTAATTGGGAGGATTTATGAAATCGCAAATCTTGTTTAAGAGTTTACTCACCCTCGGAGCCCTGGCGCTTGTAGCGACAAGCCTTACGGGCTGTGGAGCTTCAAAAACGGGTGTGGCTGGCTCAAGTGACCTTGCCTCTCGAAACACTCCAGGCACGGGCGATCAGAACGCGGTCCTTTTAGAGTGCACGTCACTCGCTAACAACACCTCAAATATCGAAGCACGCCTTACGAGCTATTATCACCCGACTACAAACGAATATATTCCAACGATCATCCGAATGAAGATCGACCGTTTGCCAGTCAATGTTACTACTAACAGCACAACTTATATTCAGCTCTTTAAATGGTTCGCAAGCGATGCAAATCAAAAGTCTTACTCTTCAACTCCGGTGAGCTTTAAGATTTTAAACCGCACCACCCGGCAGTTTGTAGGTGAAACGGCAATGCAGACGATTTCAAAAGCGTCGATTCAAAACATGATTACGACTAACAACCTTGGCTCATCAGTGACATTGAATAACTTCTTTGAAAAGCATTTGTTGATTTTAGAGGGAATGGATCTAACTTACGATGCAGTTTCTTTTGTGGTTTATGACAGCACTCAAGGCACAAAAGCCTTAGCAACTCATGATGTATTGCTCCCTGCTTTTGCAGCAAATCCGGCTGCCTACGCATCGACTCACCCACAAAGCATCTTGCAGCAGATTCACCCCTACTGGAGTGATCGAGGTGCAGGCTTAAGTGACAGCCACTTTCATACTCTTTCTTATGACAATTGTATCCCTTAAGGAACTCTCAAGAAGCTAGTGTGAAGCTTCTTGTACCACTTCTTCGGCTTGTAGATTTTCCCCGTGTCGGTAGCGCTCAACAAGGCTACGGTCGGTTGTTGGAAAAGAAAACAACAGCGCGTGCGAACTTGATGGCACATCCTCAAGAGTCACCACCAGATAAAACATATCTTCGACTTCTTCATCCGGAAATTCTTTAATGAACGTTACTAGGATTGTTCCTGAGCTGTCGGCATTTCTCCAGATTTCGTCGGCCTCTTCAAGAGTGGTTTCTCTTAGATGGGCTTTCTCTTGAAACGCATGCTCTGCTAAATCTTTTT
>CAZDFM010000121.1:0-5537 GCA_964504465.1 uncultured Pseudobdellovibrionaceae bacterium
ATTCTTAAGGCACGCTGGGATGCTGAAAAAGCCGAGATCGGCGGAATTCAAGGCGTAAAACAAGCCATTGAAAATTTAAAAGTCGAGATCGATCGAGCTGAGCGCGAGGGAAATCTCGGTAAAGCTGCCGAATTAAAATACGGCAAACTTCCTGACTTAGAAAAACGGCTCAAAGTTTACGAGTCGGGAGCTGACAAGAAAACTAAAAACGAAGACCGTCTTTTAAAAGAAGAAGTAAGTCCCGAAGAAATCGCCGAAGTTGTCGGTAAATGGACCGGTGTGCCTGTTAAGAAGATGCTCGAAAGCGAGTCCGACAAACTTCTCAAAATGGAAAGCTATCTGCAAAAACGTGTCGTGGGTCAAGATCATGCACTTACCGTGGTTTCAGACGCAATCCGCAGATCACGCGCTGAAATTTCCGATCCTAATCGCCCCATTGGAAGCTTCATTTTCTTAGGCCCCACCGGTGTTGGTAAAACCGAAACTGTAAAAGCGCTCGCAGAATTTTTATTCGATACTGAGCAAGCCATTGTTCGAATCGACATGAGCGAATACATGGAAAAGCACTCAGTCTCTCGCCTGATCGGTGCACCTCCGGGCTATGTCGGTTATGAAGAGGGCGGCCAACTCACAGAGCGTGTTCGAAGAAAACCGTACTCGGTCGAGCTTCTCGATGAAGTCGAAAAAGCGCATCCCGATGTTTTTAATATCTTACTCCAAGTTTTAGACGATGGCCGCTTAACCGACGGCCAAGGGCGCACAGTAGATTTTAAAAACACCGTGCTCATACTTACGTCGAACGTGGGTTCTCAGTTCATCATCGATGAAAACTTAAGCGACGAGCAAAAGCGCGAGGCCGTGATGGGAGCTTTAAAAGCGAGCTTCAGGCCCGAGTTCCTCAACCGTATCGATGAAACCGTGATGTTCAATAGCCTCGGCGAAGCTCAGCTTACAGACATCGTCAAAGTCCAACTTGCCGATGTCGAGCGAAGGCTTGCTGACAAAAAGATCCGGGTCGTTTTCGAAGACTCGGCTCTCAAGTATCTGGCAAAAAAAGGGTTCGATCCCATTTACGGTGCAAGACCTTTGAGACGTGTGATTCAATCCGATCTCCTAAACCCCTTGGCAAAAGAGCTCATTGGGGGCCGAGTCGGTGAGGGCGATACCGTCAGCTTTAGCTCAGACGGCACGACCGTTAAAATCCAGAAAAAATAAGGTACCCCAAAGGCGGCTTCTCCCTCTCAGAGAGCCGCCCTCAGGCCGGCTCACTTGAGAAAATATTCAAAATCTTCCTCAAACATAATATAGAAGAGGGAATATTGACCTCCTGCCCCAAAAAGTGGTACTTGAAGAGCCTTAATTGCTTAACATAACAGCATTTTTCCAGCTGCTAAAAGTGAGCTGATAAAAGTGAACAGAGGGGCTCGTCACATGTTTTCAGGCATTGTCGAAGCTGTCGGACGAGTTCAGTCCGTTCAGCCTCTCCCCAAGGCATTCCAGATTAAAATCGAAAAGCCCACAGATTTTGATGACCTCAAAATTGGCGACAGCATTGCGGTTGATGGAGTCTGCCTTACAGTTGAAGCGTTTAACAATGAGTCTATGACTTTCACACTTGCCGACGAAACTCTCAAAATAACGGGTTGGAACGAAGCAAGCCTAAACGACCGACATTTTAACCTCGAGCGCTCGCTTCGCATGGGCGATCGAATTCATGGTCACCTTGTTGCGGGTCATGTCGATGCCGTCGGTGAAGTCGTAAGCCGAGTCGAAGAGGGAGCAAGTCTCTGGTACTGGATTGCTTTTCCCAAAAGCCTTTCAAGTATGCTTTGGAAAAAAGGCAGCGTAAGCCTTAAAGGTGTGAGCCTCACAATTAACGACATTAAAGACCAACAGTTGAGTCTTTGTTTGATCCCCGAAACTTTGCGACGAACAAATTTGGCCTCTCTAAAAGTGGGAGATCAAGTCAACCTCGAGGTCGATAGCCTCGCACGCGCAATGGTGAACTATATGAACGTAGAAGGAAAAAAGCTTTGGAACTAAATCCAATGAACGAACTTATCGAAGATATTCGTAATGGAAAGATGGTGATCCTCGTCGATGATGAAGATCGCGAAAACGAAGGCGATTTAATTATTGCCTCTGACTACATTACGCCACAAATCGTAAACTTCATGGCGACAGAAGCGCGTGGCCTCATCTGCTTATCGTTAAGCTCCGAGCAAATTTCTCGTTTGGGCATTCCGCTGATGGTAAACGACAGCTTCAATCATTCCCCCAATAAAACAGCCTTTACAGTTTCAATTGAGGCTGCACATGGAGTTTCAACCGGGATCTCAGCTGCCGACCGTGCCTTAACGATTAAGGTCGCCTCGTCTCCCAATGCAAAACCTCAAGATATTATTGTGCCCGGCCATATTTTCCCAATTCGCGCTCAAGATGGCGGGGTTCTCAAACGAGCAGGTCACACAGAGGCAAGCGTAGATCTTGTTCGCATCGCGGGCCTCAATCCAGCAGCAGTCATTTGCGAAATCATGAATCCCGATGGAAGCATGGCACGTTTACCCGAGCTCAAAGAGTTTGCCAAAAAGCACAACATCAAAATTGGAACCATTGAAAGCCTAATTAAGTACCGCGTACAAAACGAAAGTTTCGTCGAAGAAAAAGCGAGAGCAAAACTTCCCTCGACTTACGCCGACGGCTTTGAAGTCCGAGTTTTTCATAACCGTCTCGATGGGCGTGAGCATTTAGCCCTTGTTAAAGGCGACATCTCAAGCGACGAACCGGTACTCGTTCGAGTTCATTCGGAATGTCTTATGGGCGACGTGTTTGGAAGCCTCCGCACTCGCAGCGGTGAGTACTTGCAACAAGCCATGAAAAAAATCGATGAGGAAGGCTCAGGGGTCATTCTCTACCTTCGTTTCGAAGACATGAATAACCAGCTTATAAACCGAATTAAGGCCTATCACCTCATTGACCAAGGTGAACCACAAACAGACGAGATGACCCAGGTCTTTCGCTCTGACGACAAGGACTACGGGGTGGGTGCACAGATGCTACGTGCACTTGGAGTCCGTAAGCTTAAATTATTAACCAACAACCCTTCAAAAAGGGTCGGTTTAAAGGGGTATGGCCTAGAGATAGTCGAATCTGTTTCTCTACCCATAGACTGCAATCCTCTACGAACCCAATTAACCAGCGCCGAAATGGACAACACTGAGAGGTCTCTATGACAACAATTCAAGGAGGCTTTTCAGTTATAAAAGACCTTCAGCCCCGTATTGGGATCGTAACCGCAAGATTCAATCTTGAGATCACCGAAAAACTCGAAGCCGCAGCCGTTGAGGTATTAAATGGCCTGGGTCTTAAAAAAGAACACCTCTGGATCGTCCGAGTCCCAGGAGCAGTCGAGATCCCGCTCGCCGCAAAATACCTCTTCGATGAAGGCATTGAGGGCGTCGTAGCTTTAGGCGCCGTCATCCGTGGAGACACCGCACATTTTGATTACGTATGCAGTTCCGTTGAAAGAGGCGTGACTGAGTTAATGGTAAGAACCGGCAAGCCCATTGGCTTTGGCGTTCTCACGACCGAAAACGAGCAACAAGCTTTGGACCGTGCCGGAGGCTCTATGGGCAACAAAGGTGCAGAGGCGGCAGAAGTTGTCGTAGAGATGTTAGATTTAAAACGCAAGATTCAGACACCTAACCCTTCCGTGAAAGGAACATAATGTACTCCAAGGACCAATTTACAATCGAAGATTTTCAAGTTCAGCTTCGATTGCGTTTAAGCGCTCATAGCGCCCGCATGACTTTTACCTCGGCATTGATCAGCTCAGGTCTTGATACAACTCTAACGGTTTTTAACCGCGAAGAAACCAAGACACTTTGCCTCGCAATGATCAATCGTGGTGGTCCTTCTTTCCAGGTTGGTAAAGAAATGTACAAACAGATTCTTTCGTTTGATGCAGCAAACGATTCAGACTTAAAGCACTAGAATTCTCAAAGGATAAATGGCTGATGAAAATTTGAGCCCCACCGAAGGCTCTACACTCGAAACTAAAAAGCGCCGCCGCGAACTTCTGATGGTTGTTCCGCTCGCGATTGCGTTTTTAATTCTCACGTGGATCGAACTTCGGCTATTTGGGATTAGTCAGTCTTTGCCTTTTGTGCATTCGATATTTTTCTTTGGGTTGGTTAACTTCAATATCATTTTGTTTTTGCTGTTAACTTTCCTGATCTTTCGAAACGTCGTAAAAGTTTTTGTCGAAAAACGAAAAGGTCTCTTTGGAAGCACCTTAAAATCCAAACTCGTCGCAGCTTTCTTAGCGTTCAGTTTTATTCCGACAACCTTGATGTTTTTCGTTTCGGTTTTTTACATTAACAATAGCTTCGACAAATGGTTCAGCGAAAAAATGGCAGGGGTCTTAAAAAGCTCTCTTGAAGTCACCAACGCTTATTATCTTTCAGCAAAACGCAAAAATTATCACTTTGCCGAAATCATCGCGCAATCACTTGGGAACGTGAGTAACGAACGGCAAGTCGAAAAAATCATTAACGACCTCAGAACTCAGTTCAGTCTTGATGCGGTCGAATACTATCCCGGCCTATTTTCACAGCGAAGCGTCGTTTACGCAAAAGAAGATGCCGTTCCCCAAATTCCACCGGTGAACCTTGAGTTTCTTAAAAAAGGCATCCGTCAAAAAGATGATGCAAGTACCATCCACCACTTCGAGAACGGCAATTTAATTCGCGTCATCGTCCCGGTTGATGGCAGCAGAAGGGGAGGCGCAGTCGTGGTCTCGTCCTTCGTACCGCTTTCGCTCATATCGCGAATGGATGACATCGCTTCAGCCTATGAGGATTTCCGCGACGTTGACCCGCTCGAATATCCGTTAAAATCGATTTATTTGATTATCCTAGTGCTTATGACCCTCGTGATTTTACTCGGCGGAACCTGGTTTGGTTTCCATCTGGCACGTCAACTTTCTGTACCGCTTGAAGAGTTAGGCAAAGCCACAGGAAGAGTTGCCAAACGCGATTACGCGGCCGTCACTATGGTTTCAGGGTCGTCCGAGATTAACGAGCTGATTTCAAACTTTAACTCTATGACGCTTAATCTCGAGCAGTCCGAAACCGAAGCACGCCTCGCCAACGAAAATTTAAAAGACACCTTGAGTCGGCTCGACGAACACAGCCGCTATATGGAAGTCGTACTTTCAAACGTTAACACCGGTGTAATCTCGATTGATGCCAATGACCACGTCACTATGATCAATAGGCACGCAGCAAAGCTTCTTGGTATCGAAGCGGGCCCTTTAATCGGCAAAGGTGTGGGGCAAGTTTTAGAGCCTCAATACGCGGATCTTTTTTATCAGCTGCTTAAGAGCATGAAAAACCACAAAGCTGAAAGTATTCAAAAAGAAATCCAGTTGAATATTAAAGGACGAACGATTCCTTTCCAGTTGAGCTTATCCTTGTTGCTCGACGAAAAAGGCAACGAAGTCGGAAAAGTTTTGGTTTTCGATGATCTCTCACCAG
>CAZDFM010000121.1:5547-7110 GCA_964504465.1 uncultured Pseudobdellovibrionaceae bacterium
TCACCGGTCCTAAGAGCGCAGAGAGCCGCGGCATGGACTGAAGTCGCCCGCCGAATCGCACACGAAATTAAGAATCCACTGACACCTATCCGCCTCTCAGCTCAACGGCTTCAAAAGAAGTTTTCAGCTCAGATTGAAGACGAGGCCTTTAATCAATGTACAAATATGATTATCGACCAAGTGGACAATCTAAAAACTCTCGTAAATGAATTCAGCAATTTTGCGAGACTCCCCAAATCACAACCTGTCAGCGCGTCGCTAAATAAAACTATCGAAGATGTCATGATCCTATTTAGATCAGCGCACAAAAATGTTTCTTTTGATTTGCACGCAGATTTAGCACTTCCAGATTTCTATTTTGATCCGGACCAGATGAAGCGGGTCATCACAAATTTGGTGGACAACTCGCTCACAGCTGTAAAAGGCGAGCGGCACGGCGGCATATCTATTAAAACACAGTATGATGCTCTGCTTAAGATTGTACGCGTAACAGTTGCTGACAACGGGTCAGGAATTGCCGAAGCTATTCGTGACCGAATTTTTGATCCTTATTTTACAACTAAAGAACAAGGCACTGGCCTGGGCCTTGCGATCGTAAAACGAACGGTTGAAGATCATAACGGATTTATTCGAGCATTTGCGAATTCACCCAAAGGCACAAAGATCGTGATCGAACTGCCAGTGATCGAGCAAGGCCAAGAAAAAATAATAAGCTTCAAAGACGAAGCTTCAGATTTAAATTTAAATGAAGATTTTAATTTTCGCCCCCGGGCCACTGAGCAAACAAAAGAAGACTCTGGTTCAGATGACAAAGGAGAAGCTAAAGTATGACCCCAATACAAAAAGCTAAAATCTTAGTAGTAGATGACGAGAAAGCGATCTGTGAAGTTTTATCAGCTTCTCTTCAAGATGACGGCTATATTGTTAAGACGGCACATGATGGCCTCAGTGGTTTACAGGCAATGGAAGATTTTAGCCCTGATGTCATTCTTCTCGATGTCTGGATGCCAGGTGAAATCGACGGGCTCGAAGTTTTGGCCCAAGGAAAGCTCAAATTTCCTACTAAGCAATTCGTGATTATGTCAGGCCACGGCACCATCGAGACTGCAGTAAAAGCGGTTAAATCTGGCGCTTGGGATTTCGTCGAGAAGCCTCTTTCAATGGATAAGATATCTATTATCCTACAAAACATACTCTCTTTTCAGGCAGAGCAGTCTGAGAAGATGGCCCTTCTCAACAAACTCCGTAAGAATATCGCGATGATTGGGGACTCTGATCCCATGAAGCTCGTAAAACAGATGATCTCAAGAGTAGCCCCCACAACTTCGGGCGTTTTGATCACAGGCGAAAACGGCACGGGTAAAGAACTTGTAGCTCAAAACATACATTATCTAAGCCCCCGTGCAGGCCGTGCCTTCGTCGAAGTCAACTGTGCTGCAATTCCAAGTGAACTCATCGAAAGCGAACTCTTTGGCTTCGAAAAGGGAGCTTTCACTGGTGCTGATAGAAGCAAAAAAGGCAAATTCGATCTTGCCCACAACGGAACACTCTTTTTAGATGAAA
>CAZDFM010000122.1:0-7107 GCA_964504465.1 uncultured Pseudobdellovibrionaceae bacterium
GGGAAAGACGCGATACGGATCTGCATCATGTAGAACGACAGGAACCTGATCTTGAGTAAAACGAATATCGAACTCAATTCCCCAAACCTTTTGCTCTAAAGCTAAGTCAAAGGCATGCCAAGTGTTCTCTTTAATTTCAAGAGGTTCGTGAATGCCTCGGTGAGCCACAATCTTTACGTTTTTAAGTTTTTCGACCGGGGGTTTGGGGCGAGGCAAAAGCGCATAAACAAGGTCAACGCCCGCCATCAAGCTATCGTTCAAGAAAGAGGGAATCCGAAAGGCCATGTTAGACAACTGCCCCCTGCTTAAAGAGAAGTCAAGTTGTTGTAGGTTGCCACCCTTAGTGCTACCGTTTGGAAATGAATCGAAACAGACAAGATAAGCAGCAGTTCAAACAAAAATCAAAAAAAGCATTCGGCCGTAAATCAGTAGGAGTTGTGAAACGACACCCCGATGGTTTTGGCTTTTTCATTCCCGACGATCCCGATCTTCCCGATGTTTACGTCAACCGTAAATCTATGTCGGGCGTAATGTCTAATGACAGAGTCGAAGTCGAAGTTTTTCCTGAACCGGGGAGCGATCGTTTTCGCGGCGAAATTATCAGCGTCGTTAAAAGAAATGCCACGCGGGCAATGGGACAGTTTCACGCCGATATAAAATCAGGCCGAGGTGTGCTGCACGACAAAGTCGGAGCATGGGGCACAGATCTTTTGGTCGACACCAATAGTTTCACGGTCAATGACGGTGACTGGGTCGCGGTCCAAATTACTTCCTATCCCGATGAGCCCACAGGGTTTCGTGGT
Source organism: uncultured Pseudobdellovibrionaceae bacterium (assembly GCA_964504465.1). GTDB lineage: Bacteria > Bdellovibrionota > Bdellovibrionia > Bdellovibrionales > UBA1609 > CAZDFM01. Next base: position 804 of record CAZDFM010000122.1, read on the forward strand.
AAAATCGTGGCCATCATCGGCGACGCGGAAGATCCTCAAAACGATGCACTTAGGGTGCTTCACCAAAACAGCATTCCTTTTGAATTTTCAAGCGGCACCTTGAAAGAAGTAGAAAAGCTTGCTGAAACAGTCACAGAAAAAGACTGGGCCGGAAGAAAAGATTTAAGACAACATAAGCTCATTACGATCGATGGTAAAACCGCTAAAGATTTTGACGATGCGATTTTAGTAGAAAAAAGACCTCAAGGTTTTAGACTCTGGGTCGCGATCGCAGACGTGAGCCACTATGTAAAGCCTGGAACCAATTTAGATGACGATGCCTACGAGCGAGGTACTTCGACTTATTTCCCAAGCTTTGTTGCGCCGATGCTCCCAGAGAAACTTTCAAACAATCTATGCTCGCTTAATCCCAATGTTCCGCGTTTATCTTTGGTGGCCGAGATTGATTTTGATTATTCAGGCGAAATGCAACGCACTGATTTTTATGAAGCCGTCATTCAAAGTCATGCAAGGGTCACATATGGAGAGGCACAAGAGGTCATCGAAGGCCGCTGTCCTCCACAGTTTGAGCACGTAAAAGAGCAGATCTTGCTCGCAGAAGATTTAGCTAAAATTTTAATGGCTAAAAGGTTTAAAGAAGGTTCACTCAGCCTCGAATTACCAGAAACAATTATTGAGCTCGATGATTTAGGCCAGCCAATTGATATCATGCAGGCTGAGCGGCTGTTTGCGCACAAGTTAATTGAAGAGATGATGCTTTCTGCAAACGTTGCCGTGGCGAAATTTATTGGTTCAAAGGCCGTGCCGTCACTTTACCGTATTCACGAGCCGCCAGATCCAGATGCGATTGATAATTTTAATCACTTCTTGATGGCCTTTGGTTACAACAAGTCAGTTTCGGGTTCACAAATTGCGAAGAAACTTACTGAAGCGCTTCAAGAATTTGCAGGACATCCTAAAGAACATATTTTAAATATGCTCGCTCTTCGTTCGATGTCTCAGGCCAAGTACTCTCCTAATAACGTGGGGCATTTTGGATTAGGCTTTGCTGATTATTCGCATTTTACTTCTCCAATTCGGCGCTATCCGGATTTGATCATTCACCGAATTTTGAAAGCGTTATTGTACCCAAAAGCTGGTTACAAACTTTATTCTGAAGAAGAAATGGGAACGGCCGGAAGTTTTCTCAGTAGCTGTGAACAGCGTTCAGTTAAAGCCGAACGACAAATCAATGCCATCAAAAAAGCCCGCTTTATGTCTAAGTATGTGGGCGAAGAATTTGAAGGTGTCGTCAGCTCGGTCACCAAGTTTGGTATGTTTGTGATCCTTCGACAATTCGATATCGATGGTCTGATTCGCCTGGATGCACTGCCAGGTGGACCTTTTGAATACGATGAAGACACGATGAGACTCGTGGCTCGAAAATCAGGTTACAGTTTTTCAATCGGGGATAATGTTCGCATTCAAGTGGGCGCTGCTGACACTGATAACGGGCAAATTGATTTTGTTCTGCTTGAAGATGAAAAACTCATGAAGCACCTCGAAGAAAACCGCCAAGACTTTAGAGACATGCCTCGAAAGAATAAAGGCAATGAGCGCGGTAAAGGCCGAGATAAAGACCGAGGTAAGGATCGAGGCAAAGAGCGGGGCAAATCAGCCAGCAAAGATTCTCGTGAGTCTCAATCAGAACGCGCAAAGAAGCGTGGTTCAAGACGTCCTGATAAAAATAAAGGCAAACCCAAACGGGGAGCGAAACAAGAGACGAGAGGCGGCAGGCGCGATGAGTACCGCGAAGAAGCCCCTCGGTCACAGCCTGCTCGCAGGCCCGAGGTTCGTACTCCCGCAGTCGAGCCGCGCATATTTAAGCGTCGGGATGACGAAACAAGTGAGGCTTCAAAACAAGAACGAACCGTGCCTAAAAAGCCCATGAAACTGAGTGATATGATTCGTGCAAGCTCGTCTCAAGGATTGCGATTTGGAAAACCCTTAAAAAAGAAGTCTAGCAAGAGAAAGTAGAATTACTCATGGCGATGCTGAGCCTCCCGAAATCTTCATCTCGTCGACTCAAGCATGCGGCTCGTTTAAAGCGCATCGTCGGAGTTTTTTCGAGGTACGGCTTTCAGGACGTGGCTGTAAAAGCCAAACTCGGTCGCTTTTTAGTTGAGAAATTTACTTCGCCAGACCTCGAAGAGTTTACGATTGCCGAACGTATTCGAATGGCCTTTGAAGAGCTTGGACCTACTTTTGTTAAACTGGGCCAAGTTTTATCTCAGCGTCCAGATTTAATACCAAAAGAGTTCATTTACGAATTTAAAAAACTTCAGGATCAAGTGCCTTCCTTGGCCTATTCTGAAATCGAACAAGTCTTAGCTCAGCATTTTGGACAAAACTTTTCGCAAATCTTTAAAAAAATTGATCCCGTTCCGCTCGGAGCCGCCAGCATTGCACAGGTACACCGTGCAGAATTAGCCGACGGTCAAAAAGTCGTCTTAAAAATTCAGCGACCAGGGATCCAAGCTATTATCCATGAGGATCTCGGTATTCTCACGGTGCTAGCCGATCTGCTAGATAAGTATGTGCCCGAAACTCGCATCTATAACCCACGAGGCATTGTCGAGGAGTTCTCCAAAAGCCTAGAGCAAGAAACTAATTTTATTGTTGAAGCTAATAACCTTCAGCGTTTTGCTCGCAATTTTTCAAATGATCCTGACATTAAAATTCCAAAGCTCTATGCGGAGTATACGGGCCATCAGGTTTTGGTCATGGAAGAACTTGAAGGCATTCCCCTAAGCCACATGAATTCACTCGCCCAAGAAGGAATCGTACGCGATTTAATCTTGAAGCATGGTTTGAGATGTTATCTAAAAATGGTTTTTACTCATGGTTTGTTTCATGGGGATCTTCATGCCGGCAATATATTTGTCATGCCTGGAAACAAAATTGGTCTGATCGATTTTGGGTTAGTGGGCCGGCTTAACTAAAAAACTCAAACTGCCATTTCGAATATGCTCTTGGCATTGGCAGACGAAGACTATGACCGTCTTGCTTACCTTTATGTTGAACTCGCTCCCTACAATGACGATATTGATGTTGATCGGTTCGCGAGAAACCTAAGAGATCTCATCGCGCCTTATTTTGGTTTAAGCTTAAGGCACGTAAACATGGGCCGCTTGCTTTTGGATTCAACTGCGATTGCGGCTCGTCACAAGCTTCAACTTCCTTCAGAATTGGTTTTGTTTTTTAAATCGATGGTAACGATTGAAGGAATGGCCCGCACCATTTCGCCGGACTTTGACTTTTTGGCCCACTCCTTAGAGTTTGCCTCTGAAATGATTGAGAGTCGCTACGAGCCTGCCAAGATGGCGAAAGATTTAGCTTTCGTCGCACGCGACGTGAACTCTCTCCTTCAGCATTTGCCGCGGCAGATGAAACAAGTGATCAGGAAGGTAAATTCGCCGGACTACTCGCTAAAAATTCATTTTACCGAAGCGGATGATTTTAAACGAAGTATTGAGATCTCATCGAACCTAATTTTTTTAGGGATGGTGATCGGAAGCCTGATTCTGAGTGCGTCGGTTGTTGCGGCCTTGGATGAGGGCACGGGCTACTTTGGTTTACCCGTGCTAAGTTTAGTCGGTTACGGTACGGCAGGAGTTTTTGGGCTCCTCGCATTCTACAATTACATTCGCCGCTAAATTTCGAAAATTACTGTTGTACGAGATGCCCACCGACGTACTGTTTTGCACGGTGAGGGCAAGGCCAACGACCTTGAAGCTGAAGACCCCACCTTACTTCTGGTGAATGCTCGGGTTCGCTCACAGCTAAAACTAGCTCAGAGAAAAACAATTGATAAAGTTGGTTCGCATCAATCACCACTCCGGGCATGACTTCAAAACGCGCACTTGCCATTAACTGTTTGTAGCTATTACCACTTCGTTCGGCGTATTTTCTTGCGGCAGCCACGAAGTTTTCTATTTCTCTTTGGATTTTAACATCGCGAGTGGGGGTCGAAAAGTTGTCGTAGTCTTTTTCGCTCATACAAGAGCCCGAAGAATAATTTTGTCGATAAAACTTCCAGCCTTTATTTACAGCAGTTACTCGGGCTGCGATTACACCAGCCAAGTTTTCGTATTTATTTTGAAAGTCATCCGAAGCTGAGAGTCGCTCAGTCGCAATTCGCTCAGCAATAGCCTTTTGCCAACTCTGAGCAATGCGTCCGTCTTTATAGTAATGAGGAATCCATCCGCCGAGCTCAAACTGTTCGTAGCTCTTATAAGGACGTTCATCAGAGTCAGGCCAGTTCCAGGCTCTAAAGCCTCCGTCCTCGCTCATCGGTGCGAATTGGATTCCGTTGCGTACATCAAGGGTTCTGACCGCTGACGGGACAGTTGAGGCCATATACTTGATGTTTCCGTTGTTCTCGACTTTACGCACGTAAAGGACGTGTCCCGCACGGTAAGTGATGGGGAGACTGTCGTCTTGAGGATGCAAAAACATGACTCCGGGCTTAATCACGCCCCGGCGAATAGCAATAGGGTAGGTATCTCGTAGCATCGTGACGGTGCTTGTCTCACTGTCAACAGCTGACATAAATTTACGAACGCGCTCGACAGGATCACTGGTTCTATCGAAAGCCGTCGACTTGTTACTCATCACTCCATCCCAGGTATTAAAAGAGACAGGGAGTTTATTTTCAAAGGCAAAAATGATTCGAAGTTTATAGGCGGCTCCGGCACAGTCGGTGCGTATACCGCTCCAACGTTTGCCCGTGCTATTAAAGATATTGGTGTCGACGTTGGCGATGAATTCTGCAAATTTGTTTTCCCACGCTTCGCTCCAGCGGTTTTCAGTCTTCCAGACGGAGGCTTCAGCCGTGAACGAAGCTGTGAGGAGGACACAAAGGGGCAACGCTTTTCGCGCGAAAGACATCCAAGCCATACAGAACTACCTCGTTCGTCAAAGTTATAAAGACGGTCGAGGAGTGTGCAATGAAAACGCCATGGAAGGTGGGTTGAGACCGAGTTAAAGGGGCCACGGGGCCCCTGTTATAAAAATTCGGTGTCGAGTGCTTAGACAGTGTCGAGAATTAATTTCAAATAAAGTTGCAAGCTCCAAAGTTGAGCTTAAGGCTTCTTTACTCGGACTAATTTGTGGTGCCCGTTAAGAAAACCGATCGTCGAACCGTCATAGAGGTAAATATTGCGAAATAGACCGTTAATCTTTTTAACGTGAGTGCCCTTCATTAAGTGAAGGTCAAAACCACCACCATTAATAGAGTCCACGCTTCCGCCGTAAATATAAGTATTAAAGCTGAGTCCATTAAGGCTTCCGATAGACTTAATGTTCTTGAGTACTAGGTCTGAATGTACAGCGCCGTTAATTGAGCCGATTTGTGCATTGTCGTTTGAACCGATGAGCACCACTGGAATTCCGCTTAAACCCGAGCTTCCGTTAAGTTGAAACCTCTCGCCTTTTAAGCATACGGCCTGGTGAAGGCCATTGGCTAAAATTGTTTTTGCACCGTTAACTGATAAAATTTCTGTCATACCGTTCGCTCGTACATTGTTTCCGTTTGCGACTAAGACTTCTTTAGTAAAGCCATTAAATGTATGATCTTGTCCTTTTAAATCCATAAAATTGCCGCTGTTGAAAATGGGGTCACAGGCTGCATTTTCTGAAATCACATCGTCAATAACATCGTCCTCGTCATCTACAATGGTGTCATCGGGCGGATTATTTGGATCAACTGATTCAGGTGGTACATCGCTTGTACCTTTGGACGAGGCTAAAGTACTGCTTTCGTCGAAATTTACTTTCGAACAGTTTTGAAAGCTGACCATTAGATAAAGTGCAAATCCGATAATCCCCAACTTTTGAAACACTTTGCTTCTCCCCGTAAATCGATTTGAACGCTTTCATTAATTTCAAAAAGATCGCCAGCTCAGAAAGACGTAGGTGCTTAGCCGCACCAAAACCGTGGCTAATCGAATGACACTGTTAATTTGTTTTTCGCTGTATTCTCAAAGTGATACAGATTTGTTTTCAGCTCACAAAATGAATGAGGCTGCCGTGTTAGTTTTAAGTTTTCACCACTTCATCCAACTTAATTTGCCTTCGCGATTTAGGCACGAGAAGCTCTGTCTCAGGCTGGTACACGAGACTAGTCAAAGCTAAAGGAGGTCCTATGAGTACCTATGAAAGCACGATTTCCCCATCGGATTCACGCGCAGACGTAGTAACCGCTGCTGGAATTGCCGATCAAGTGAAACTCTCTGATGCAGGCACAACTCCCAAAGTGCGTGAT
>CAZDFM010000123.1:0-7091 GCA_964504465.1 uncultured Pseudobdellovibrionaceae bacterium
TCTCAAGCTCGAAAGAAGCTCTTCAGTGAAATGAAACCATTCGTCTCTGAAAATGCCGTGATCAGGTCAGACAGTAATCCTTATTACGTAAAGGACGTGAAACGGTTTTTCCCTCGCGCTACTCATGAAACGATCTTGGGCGCACGGGGCGCGATCACTGGGCAAGGAGAACTAAAGAAGATTAAGTGGGATCCGATTTTTAGTTTGAATCATACATGCGCCATGCTTCGAGCTCACATTAATCGACTATTTAGAAAAACCTGGTGCACTACGAAGAAAGCTGATCAGTTGGCAATGCATATAGCTCTTTATGCGTTAGAGCATAACCGGCGGCTTGGCACAGGGTAAGGGGGCAGTTTAATTATGTCTTTGACCTAGGTTCAATTAAAGGAAACTTGTAGAAAGCGAGGCTCGCGAATATTGACCCCAGCAGCGCCAAAGCTTGATCTTTATGCGCATCCCAAACATCGCCCTGGGTTCCCAAAAAAGCCATTCCTGTGCCTTCACTAAAAGTGACCGCTGCACCCCATTCGACCAGTTCATAAATGGCCGATGCGCTTGTTAGAGTCGTAAGCGTCATCGCGACCAACACGGCTCCTTTTAATTTGGGAAAAACGTAAAAAATTTCTTTGAGAGGATGGTAAAGCAGCACTCCCCACAAAAGATGTAAAAATCGATCATAGTGATTGCGTTTAAAACCTAAAAGCTCGTTCAGTGATACGCCAAAAAGATTCTTAGACCACTCATTATAAGGAACTTCAGAATAAGTGTAGTGAGCTCCTACTGTATGAAGAGCCACAAATAAATAAAGCATAAAATACGAAGTCTTCGACATATGACCTTTTACATATAGCCATAATCCCGGCCCCATAAACATGGCGAGAATGATATTTTCTAAGATCCAAGCCGAACGATCATGCACCCCAAAGGCCATCACGCCCCATTGCACGCCAAAAAGAAGATTCAAGGTCCAAAAGAACGCGCGTCGACTCATCTCACTCTACCCCACTTAACGAGCTCTGCTTTGTACAAATCGTCAGGTTTAAAAAGCTTTTGCCATTGAATAGCTCTAAGCTCTGGATGATCTAAAAAATACCAGCTCGTTTCGTGATTGAGCGGCTGTTGTTTTCGAAAGACGCCTCTTGATTCGCCCAAAAAATCAATTTGTTCAAGCTTGGGGCTTCTTACTTTTGAACAGTTAAACTTTTCAGTAAAAACTAAGTTTGGATGAGTATTTGAAACCAGCTGCCAATCTGCAGAGTCGGTTCGGGTGTAAAACTTGAGCGTCCAATGCCGATAGGTTGGATTGAGCTTTTCCATTTCGCATTTCTTAAAATCTATTTCGAACTTATGATGGGCTAAACTTTTACGGCGGCTTTCGGGTGGCGAGCTACTCATCTCAATCGTTAGAAATCTTCCCTTAACCCGGGTGACTGTATATCGTTCTTCTAAATACGGCTTCCAGTTTTGGGTTGTTTGATCAAACTCGTAATATAACCAAACCCAAAAGTTTCCGAACTCAAACTGCCGAGCGTCGACGACCGTGCCACGACGCCCCAGTTCAATTTCTTGGCGTAGCTCAATCGGACGAGCGGAGAGCGCTACAGGAGAACAAAAGACAATCACGAACACAAAGATCGATATTAAATAAGAAATGAATGCCTGATCATACTTAATGACGCGCATAACTCCCCCACACCCGCTTTGATTAACAACTGATTTACCTCAAGGTGTCACGAGCTTTGCCACGCATCAGTCATTTTTATGTCCGCGAAAAACAAGTGAATATTAACTGATATCTTTGCAGTTTTCGAAAACTACACCGTGCAGATATGTTCATTTGGCCATCTTTGATTTGTAAAAAGACTCCCTCGCCCTCCTGGCGTAGCTTTCAAGTCGTAGTTTAAAAAGTAACAGTAGCAAAAATAAGGAGGAAAAAAGTATGATCAGTATCTCAAAACAATTTAATTCAATAAAGCTGCTAGCAGCGGGTGTGCTGCTCACGGGCTTAGGTTTTACACTTCCAGCACAAGCGCAAACCGAAACTTTCACGATCAATATGAATCACAAGCAGTTTCAAGGCCAAAACCGAGTGGTTCGACTTAAACAAGAACTCAACCGAGCCTATCCTGGTTGGGATTTTTCTGACGCTCGATTGAGTCAGGTTCGCCTTTTCGCTAAAAGCCGCCGCGGCAATGGACAAGCCGAACTACAGATCGCGAATATTCCTGCCGATCGTGCCGCGATTCCCGAAGCGAATGGTTCTTTTTCTGGTACCGGCTCCAGAACCTACAATGAAATTCGCCTAGATGCGAGCGGACGTACTCGCGGCTCATGGGAATTAGTTCTCGACGGAAATAACAAGGTACAAAAAATCGAGCTCAGAATCCGCGATGCAGAAGGTCCTTCTGAACCAGATGAAGATGACGAACCAACAACTCGCTGGGTAAATGTTGGTACCGGAAGCACAATCAAGATTGTTCCTACAACGCAAAATTTTAGAATCAATGAAGAAGGTGTTCGCGCCATCGAGATCGAAGCGAGAGGCAATCTTTTAGTCCTCACAAAAGTAGTCGTACAGTATGGAAACGGCGTCTATGAAGAGTTCCCTAGTTTTGAAGGCGAACTATTTCAAGGCCAGAGCAAGCGAGTTTCGATTCAAAATCGCGAAGTCACCAGAATTTGGGTTACAGGCTTAACTGCAATTCCATTTGGTGCTGATGCGACTTATAGAATTCGTGCACAAGTCAGAAATTAGCCGTTACAACTCGCCAAAACTTAAAAGCCCGCAATATTGCGGGCTTTTTTTATTTCTTTTATAGTTCTATTATTTTGGTTCAGTTCGATTTTTGGCGGCTTGATAAGCCAGATGCAAAAAGTCAGATCCTGTGACAGTCGCAAAAACTAAACCCACGTGGCGAGTAAAACTCGGCGCAACCTTAAAGCCAAAGAGAAGGCTTGTTGCGACCCATGGACCTAAACAAAACTGACACGTGAGCAAATTGCCTACAGCTTTTTGAAGTCCTGTCCCCTTGGGTACCTCTTTATGTTCGATTTTGTCTTCTTTAGTGAAGGGCTCGCGGATCGGTTTCATGATCCGGTCTTTTGCAAGTGTGCGAGTAATTTTGTGAGTCGCAACGGCTAAGAGTGCCAGATCCCACCCCGAAACAAGAACGTTTTTATCGACTCCCCTACTTTTGCTGATACGATAAAGCCCAAAAAATAAAGTTCCAAACGCGCCGATCAAAGTAGCATACGAATTCAGCGTCGTGCGACTCGCGTTTTCGGTATATCTGTCGCTGTAAAACTCACCGGACCGCTCCCCATAATCTGGAAGGCTTGTCGCTCCATTTGCGGGAGTATTTAATGATGCGGGTTCCATGTACATAACTTCTCCTGAAACGGCAATGGCTTGCCTAAGAGTGAGAGAGAAGCCAAAGCTTCTCTCTCTGGTTTCTCATTAAAACCAATATTTACCAGTCGCTAATACATAAAGAGTGGTGACTGCGTTGTCGCCACTAGAGAAAAGTAAGTCGGCTTCTCCACCTAAGCTAAACGAAGGCATAAATTTATAATCGTAGCCAAGGGCTGGGCCGTAAGTGAACTGCTCGTCACTTTCAGCTCCAGGAAAGTCTGTGTCGATTGTCGCCATACCTAGACGAAGACCGGCATGTAATCCTCCAAGTGGACCTGTGAATAAACCTGAAAGCGAGTAATCGGCACCTACACCGTAGTGAAGAATTTGAACGTCTGCGCCTTGTTCATCTCCGTTAGATGACAACACGTAAATTAGTCCTGTGATGCCATTCGGAAAGATCATCCCGACGTTTGCACCGTAACCGAATCGTCCGTCAAGATTTGTTGGGTCGGCGTAACCTACCATGAGGCCAGCAAAACCGGTTCCTTGATTGGTTTCAATTTGCGCATATGCGGGCGCACTCAGTCCTAGGAAACATAGACCAAGCATGAGTTTCTTAAAGTGTGTGAACATAGATTCTCCTCTATAAGGGTGTGGGGTTTTTGTTTGGTTCGTCTTTTAATTTTTAGCTTGCTCCGGAACTTCAACGTCGATGTAGATTTCGACCTTGCGGTTTTGGGCCACTGCCGCGGGATCATTACCTGTCCCTGCAATTTCCCCCATTCCTACGGCTCGAATGTTATTCGTAACGCCTTGGCTGACGAGATAATCGCGCACGGCCTCGGCTCGTGATGTAGATAACTTTTTGTTGTACTCTTCGCTCCCAATATGATCGGTGTAGCCTGCAACGCGAAGTTTATCTTTTGGATATTTTTTTAGAATCGCGGCGAGTTCGCCTAAGTTAGTGTGAGCAGTTGTTTTAAGATTTGTGCCGTTAAAATCAAACAGGAGGTCATTTTTTAATGTGACCATCAGACCTTCAGAAGTTTTTTGAGTTTGTACGACCTGTGCTAATTCTTTTTGTCGGCTGTCGAGATAAGCCCCGATCAGTCCACCGGCAACTGCGCCCCCGGCCGCACCGATGATCGCACCTTTGCCACCTTTAGCGGCACCTCCACCGACGGCTCCAACAGCTGCACCTGCAAGCGCACCTTTTTGTTTTCGGTCCATGTTGGAGCAACCAACTGAGCCAATGAGTACCAAAAATAGTAATAGTGAATGATGAATTCGCATGCGTTCCCCTTTCGAACCGTCGACTACAACGATATGAATATAGAGGATCGCACTCTTAAATTCGCAATTATTCAGTGGTGATCTTGTCTAGTTTTCTGCAAGGGGAACAAAAAGTAGCGCTTAGAAATAGATCCGGCCGCCAAGGCCCAAGTGACCTTCGACTTCGGTTTCGGGGATCACTTTCATGACGAGCGCACCTTCAAGAAAAACATCAAAACGATGATTGCGTATCGGGAAATGCAGGCCGATAGAGCCGCGAGGACCGGCTTCAAAGTCGGTGTCCTTGTGTTTCTTGACTGTCTCTAGCATCGCGCCAAGCCCCAGGTACCAACCAAAAGGGACATTGTCGATATCAAGCGATCCCGGAGAATGCCAAAGATAGGTTGAGTAGACAGTAAACTCATCATCATCGAGATCAAAAGATAAGGCGGCATCGATACTTTTAGATTTTGTAAGACGGTAGTTTCCGGAAAGTCCCGTTACGGTACCTAAGATAACTCCGGCTCCCGCGCGATAGACTTTTCCTCGAGCTTTAGTTGCGACCGGCTGCTGTGCGAGCGAAAGTGGCGAAAAAACAACTGCTACAATAAGAAGGAATTTTTTGAAGCCATACATATGCGAAGTCTCCGTTGAAGCTTTCGTTCAAGCTAAGGATACACGCAGAAGTCGGCTTCGCACAGTCTAATTCTTAATCTTGTTTTGCTCGCAAGATTTGATTGGCTCGGGCTTCGTTTAACCGCTCACGAAGACAGCCGGTCATGTAGTGCTCAAGGCTCTCCTGGATACAAAAAGTTTCACCGACCGCACCACTGCACCGTTCTTTGATCTGTTGAAGAACTGAAATTTGTTGGATTCGGTAATCGTTCGAGCGGCCCTTTAAGCTGAATTCTTTTGCCTCGATTACAGACTTTTGACAGGTTTGTAACAGATGGGTTTGAACATCCAAAGGCAGGTTAGAATTTTGGAGCTCTAAATTGCGAGTACTCCCGAACTCCCCTACTTTCATTTGGTTCCACACGCTGGGGCTAGTCCAAATGCTTTCTGCAAAACTTATTGAAGTCAGATTACTCAATACAAAAACGAGGACTAAAAACGAGCGCTTCATAGGCTAATGGGATTCTCAATATTAAGGTCTTCGCAGCTGATATACTTAGGATTCCATTCGTCAGAAATTTTTTCGAGGGTTAAAAAACAGGTACTGGTTGTGAAGCCGACATCGCCTTCTTCGTTCCAAAAATCTACGGTGACGACGGAAGCAACGGTAACTTCTGTATCGCTATGTGCTTCGCAAAAAAGTGGCGCCTCAAATTTTGTTAAATTGTAACCATAGCTGTACGCGGTCTCGCCGCGATTGATGGCTTTTGGCAAACTCGCAACCGTTGCGGCAAAAAGCTTTTCGGAACGAACAGGCCGCTCGCATTCGTTAATATCAAAAGCAAAGCTCGGAGCAGAGAACATCAGAATGCCTAATAACAAAGCGGACAGTTTCACAGTGCCTCCAGTAAACAGTTAAAAACGCCCTCACCTAACTCTGAAACAATTAAAAGAGCAATGGGAATTGAGGCCCTGTTTTTAAGACTTCACATGCACCTTCCTTAGGAGTGCTTAAAAAGCAGTAAATTCGCCCTCTTATGACCCTGTCGATTTAAGAGAGCTCCGCAAAAGAGATTGCCCTTCTCTACAAATATCTCTATAACCATAAATTCATTCGATCTTATGGCGGTCGTAGCTCAGTTGGTAGAGCGTCAGATTGTGATTCTGAATGTCGCGGGTTCAAGCCCCGTCGATCGCCCCACTTTCTTCGTGGATCTTGCACACCCCTGGTTATCCTGGTTTTTACTCTTTGATTTTGTTGACGGGGCACGAGGCTGCGCCTCGGCACTTTGCCGTGGACGGCCTTCGCCGTCCGAGGCGTCGTGCACGACTCTGCTTCAAAACGTGCCACTGGCACGTTGCGGGCGGCTAGTCTTGCCGCAGACGAAACCGTCGATCGCTTTTGTTCTTTCGACGGCGCTTCGCTTGTCGGTTTTTCATTTAGATTATTTTGGGTTTACCAAGAGAGGATGATTTTTCCGGGGGTGCCTAGTCTTGTGGCGCAGGTTGTGGAGAGTTGGCCGCCGGTGCCTGAGCCGGCTGCTTCTGCGGAGTTGCCTGGGGCGCGGGTGCTTCCGTTTTGAGTGCTGTCGCCTAGGCAGGCTCCGCCTCCACCGCCGCCGCCCGCATCTTCACTGCCGGTTCCGTTGCTTCCCGTTTGGGCGCAGCCTGGACCGCCGTTGCCGGGTGTGCTGTCGTTTTCTTGTCCGCCGCCGCCGCCACCACCGCCAGCAATAACTAAATCAGTACTCGATCGGCGAACTACTGTTGCGCCGCCGCCGCCGCCGCCAGTACCTGAGTTCAAGCCGTTTGCACCACCGCCTCCGCCTCCACCCCATTTACCAGC
>CAZDFM010000124.1:0-7090 GCA_964504465.1 uncultured Pseudobdellovibrionaceae bacterium
TCCTCATTGGGCCATTATATTATTACATTTACCTTTACTTAAACGGCACTTACTTGAATTTGTAGGAATATGAAAGACTGGAACTACGAAAACGATCAATGGACGGCTCTTCCGGGCCACTTAAAACATTTGCCTCTTTTTACGAGGCACTTTGATTTTATGAGCTGGATCTTTCGTCTACTTTGGGGCTTGTGGCTTAAGGGCTGGGCTTTTCGCTTTTATATTCGGCTTAAAGTTATCGGTGATTTTGAACCCCTGTGGAAAGAGTATCCCCGTTTACTGATAATCTCTAATCACGCGAGCCACTTAGACGCGGTTTCGATCACCGCGGCAGTTCCGTTTAAATACTGGATGGGGCTTTATATTTCGGCGGCAAAAGATTACTGGTTTCGTAATCCTGTCTTCACATTTTTCTCAAAACATTGCTTAGGCGCAATTCCCATCGACCGCAAAGATCGAAAAGGCGAAGCTATTAAGCTTTGTACTTCGCTCCTACAAACCCTGCCTCGTTGCTGGATGATTCTCTTTCCTGAGGGCACCCGCTCGCAGGATGGATATATTCAATCCTTTAAACGCGGAGTGAGCTTATTTGCTGAGCGCACCGACACTCCCATTCTATTTTTGTACATTGAAGGAAACGACCTCTTATGGCCTAAGAAAAACCTGATCCCGTCGCCAGGTTCTCTTAAGATTCATATCGGGCCAGTTCACCCGCCTGCTCCCGTCAACGAGCTGTACTCGGCCTATAAAGCGTGGGTTCTCACTATTAACCCCTCGGCCTATCGCCCTGAAGAAGCTGCACCTGCTCCAACTGGGCTTTAGAGGGCCCATCCCGCGAATATCATTCTCAAGGCCCCTACATCTGTGATATGTAAGGCCCATGGAAAATCCCTCAATCAACGATGTAGTCATTCAAGTGGCGACCACCAATGGTAGCGGCAGTCAGTCTTCAAATAATATTTTAGTGCGCTCGCTTTTTCGGATGGGGCTTCCAGTGGGTGGAAAAAATCTTTTTCCATCGAACATTCAAGGGCTCCCGACTTGGTTTAGTATTCGCGTGAACCCAGAAGGTTTTGTCGGCAGAAAAGCACACTCTGATATTTTAGTTTCAATGAACCCGACCACATTATCTGAAGACGTAAAGTCTTTAGCACCCGGTGGAGTTTTAATTTACAATTCTGACGCCTGCACTTATGAACCGGGCCCAGAGTCTGATCTTTTAGTACTTCCGATTCCTTTTAAAAAATTAGCGAACCCCGTAACTGATTCACCAAAGCTTAAAAAACTTTTGGTGAATATGGTGTATGTGGGAGTCCTCGCAGAACTTCTTGAGATCGATGGGGCTTGCCTTGCTTCAACGATTTCAGATCAGTTTGCTGGCAAAGAATCGGTCGTCGAAATTAATAAACGCGCCATTGAAGCGGGGCAAATTTACGCTCGCGAAAATTTAGATGTAAAAGCCTTCCCGTTTAAGCTTAAAAGCCAGGGCTCTGCCAACACGGACAAAATTTTAATCGACGGTAACTCAGCCTCTGCATTAGGTTTAACTTTTGGTGGCTGTAATTTTATTTCTTGGTATCCCATTACTCCGTCATCTTCGCTTGTTGAGAGCTTTGAGATCTACGCAAAAAAATATTTAAAATCAGATACCGGCGAAGCCCATTATGCAGTTATTCAGGCTGAAGACGAACTTGCTGCAATCTCAATGGTCGTTGGAGCTGGCTGGGCCGGCGCTCGCGCGATGACGTCGACTTCGGGGCCAGGACTTTCTTTAATGGCTGAGGCGGCGGGCCTCGCTTACTACGCTGAAATTCCAGCCGTGATTTGGGATGTACAAAGAGTTGGGCCTAGTACGGGACTTCCCACTCGCACTATGCAGGGCGATGTGCTGAGTGCATTTACTCTCTCGCATGGGGACTGCAAACACATTGTATTGTTACCGAGTTCGACAGCAGAATGTTTTGAATTCGGACAAATCAGTTTAGATTTAGCTGAAGAACTTCAAACTTTAGTTTTTGTTTTGACCGATCTTGATTTGGGAATGAATTTTCATATGTCACCGCGCTTTTCACTTCCGACAGAGCCTCTTAAACGTGGTAAAGTTTTAAGAAAAGAAGATCTCGAAAAGAAGCAAAGTTTTGCCCGCTATCTTGACCAAGACGGAGATGGAATTGCAGCGCGCACTCTTCCGGGCACACCTCACCCACTGGCCGCCTACTTCACTCGCGGCACCGGTCATGACCCCCAAGCGCGTTATTCAGAAAGCCCCGAAGATTACAAAAATAATATGGACCGCTTAAATCGCAAGTGGGAAACCGCACGTACTCGAGTCCCGCAACCCATAGTCGAAGACAGTGGAGCCTTGGTTGGAATCATTGCTTACGGTTCGACTGATTTAGCCATCCCCGAAATTCGTTCGCTCCTTAAAAAGAGCGGTCTCGAGACGGATTATCTTAAAATTCGTGCCCTGCCCGTAAACGAATCTGTACTTGATTTTATTAATGACCATGACCGCGTTTATTTAATTGAGCAAAACCGCGACGGGCAAATGCGCCAAGTAATTGCGTTAGAGAATCCTGAGGCCGCAGCACGACTGACTTCTGTTTTAAGTTACGATGGGCTTCCGGTCGAAGCACATCTGGTGTCGCAGCAAATCTTAAAGCTCGAGCAGCAACAACTCGCACGTACAAAACGTAGCGCCGTAACTAGAGAGCCACAGCTATGAGTGAAAAAGCAAAAGCCACAGTAAAAATCAATCGGCTTGGACTACAACGTGACGAGTATGTGGGGTCAAAGTCTACCTTGTGCGTAGGTTGTGGCCACGACAGTGTGACCAACCATTTGATTTCTGCACTTTATCAATCGAGCATTGATCCGTATTCGATTGCTAAGATGTCGGGAATTGGCTGCTCAAGTAAAACGCCTGCATATTTTCTGTCAAAGTCGCACGGGTTTAATTCTATTCACGGACGCATGGCTCCTATGGCGACTGGCGCCCGCATCGCAAATCGCAGTTTAAAAATTATTGGTATTTCTGGAGACGGCGATACCGCGAGCATTGGTTTAGGAAGTTTTGTTCATTTACTTCGAAGAAATACGCCCATGCTTTATATCGTCGAAAACAACGGCGTTTACGGCCTCACTAAAGGTCAGTTCTCAGCCACGGCCGACCGTGAAACTTACCATAAATCGGGAGACAAAAACCCGCACGGCCCTATCGACATTTGTAGCCTTGCTTTAGACGTGGGCTGTGACTTTGTCGCCCGAAGTTTTTCTGGCGATGCGAAACAATTGACTGCTTTAATTTCAGCCGGCCTTCGTCATCCTGGGACTGCATTGATCGATGTGGTTTCACCTTGTGTGACTTTTGCAAATCATGATGGCTCGACCAAAAGTTTTGCCTCAGTAAAAGCAAAAAATATTCAGCTCCAAGAGATGGGCTTTATTCAGCCACAAGACGAGATCAGTGTAGATTATCCCGAAGGTGAAAGAGTCGAAGTTAAACTTCATGATGGCTCAGTACTTTGGCTTTCAAAAGTTGACAGTCGCGCTCATAATCCGCACGACCGGTTAAGCGCGATTAACTTAATTAAAGATTCTAATTTACGTGGTGAAATTCTGACCGGTTTATTTTTTATCGACAGCAAAACTGCGCCGCTTGAAGAAACGCTAGGTCTTGGATCAACTCCGCTTGTACAACTTGGCGAAGAACATAGGCCTAAAGCTGCTCACCTTGAAGACGCTTTAAAAGCTTTCATTTAACTAAAAATTAAAGACCTCGTAACTAACTACGAAGCAGCGCACCTGTATGACAGTGCCTTAAAAACTCGGCGCGCGTTTCGGGTTTGCGTTTAAAGTCTCCTCTTAAATCGCAAGTCGAAGTTGAGCTGCTCGTATCTTCAATGCCTCTAGAAACTAAGCAGTAGTGCTTAGCATCTATGTGAACGGCAACATGTTCGGTTTGTAAAGCATAAGCAAGACAGTCGGCAATCTGTTTGGTCAAACGCTCTTGCACTTGTGGCCTACGCGAAAAGAATTTGGCGATACGATTTATTTTTGAAAGGCCCACAACTTTTTCGTTCGGGATGTAGGCAATCGTGGCAAATCCATCAATGGTTTGAAAGTGATGCTCACACATCGACATGATGCCGACTTGTTTTACGACGATCATCTGATCGTACTTCATCTTGTTGTCGATCACGGTAATTTTTGGAAAGTTCTCTTGTCTAAGTCCCGCAAACAGCTCTTGAACGTACATTTTCGCTACACGCTTTGGGGTGTCCTTTAGACTGTCGTCTTCAAGATTTAATCCCAAAATTTGCATGATCTCCGTAAACTTTTCGGTAATCGTTTTGATTTGCTCTTCTTCGGTGATCTTTGAATTGCAAAACGGAGTCGGTGTGACGTTCTTTAATATCTCTTGAATCGAAATCTGCTGTTTGCTGTTATCTTCCATTCATTCTTGGGGACGTTGTCGATCCCACTCTCCTCTTCATTCGAGTTCGTTACTTAACACCGCTCGGGTTGGCTCTCAAAAAGTTCGACGAAAAAGACGCCGCTCGACCACATGCATTATTGTTGCGACATTGTGCCGACTTCGCCGACATCGACACCGGATTCGACAAAATTTTAGAAATTCTCGAATCGAATCATTCAGTAAAAATCTTTTGAATCTATCAACTTAAGCTCTATTGAGGCTACCCACTGTTGGTCTCAAACTGGCCTCGACTTTGCCTCTTAGGGCAATAGGTACGTAGCTATTTAGATAGGGAGTAAGCAGTGGGCATTTTAAGTTTCAAATCCATCTCGACTTTGATCCTGAGTTTTGTTGTGGCCGGAACACTTGGCTGCAGCAACAAAGTGGAATTTGACTCGCTTCCGAAAGCTGCAGACCGCTCCTTTAATACGCCAGAAATTGATCACCGTGATCCAGACGACCCAATTCCTACGCCTCCTCCAGTCCCAGGAGTAGATCCCGATGAGCCACAACCACAGCCCGAGCCACAACCACAGCCTGAACCACAGCCTGAACCACAACCACAGCCTGAACCACAGCCTGAACCACAACCTCAGCCTGAACCACAACCTCAGCCTGAACCAGAACCTCAGCCTGAACCAGAACCTCAGCCTGAACCAGAACCAGTTGCTGTGACTGAAGACTTCACGCAATTAAAAGCTGGCGGCAAAATCGACATCTTGTTTGTGGTCGATAACTCAGACTCGATGTATTTTGATCACGCTGAAGAACGTGTCAAAAACATGTTTAAAGGTTTTATGAGTCATCTTAAAGTCGTCGACTATCATATTGGAGTGACGACAACTGATGTAACTCACACTTGGTATACGCATAAGAAAAAAGGTTCTGGTCCGCGCGAAGGCTGGATGGGAAAACTCGATTTTATCGCGGGTACTCAAGATAAAGTTTTAACTTCGGCTAACCCTCTCTCAGAACAAGCTCTTCTTGAAACTCTTCACCGCGACGAAACTTTAGAGTGCCGCTTTGGTAAGAAAAAAGTAAGCGACCTCCCATGCGGTTCCGACACGGAACAGCCGATTACAGCAATTAAAAAAGCAATCGAGCGTCGTCATACTGATAACACCGGATTCTTTAGAGCAGGTGCCGAACTCGTGACTGTAATCATTACGGATTCAGACGAGCTCAATGGAAGTGTCGAGAAATTTACTAAACCCAAAACTTTGATCGACTATGTAAACTTAGAATTTAGCGGCACTAAAAAATACACCAATTACGGAGTCATTGTAGAACCTTTCGATAAAGACTGCGTGTCGGCACAGCGAAAAGAAGATCCAGGTAATGGAGCTCGAAGCGCACTCCACGTTTACAATCTTTCGGTATTGACTGGTGGTAAAACTGTAAGTCTCTGCAAAGAAAACGTAGCCGAAGATCTTAAAGAAATCGGAAGCAAAGTTGGAAAGACCGAATTGCTGAAGAAATTCACTTTAAAGACTGAGCCGATTGCCGGAAGTGTAAAAATAGAATTCTCTCCAGCACAAAACATCACTTGGACCCTTAAGGGCAAAGAGATCATCTTTGACCAAAGCCCAAGTGCAGAAACAAAAATTAAAGTTAAGTATACAACCTATCCTTAACAAAAATTAATAGCAGGAAACCATCTTCCTTAGCGGCTCGAATTCACTGAACGTGGGCCGTCTTTTCTCCTCTATCAAATTTCATCCCACCTACCAGAAAAATTAAATAGACAAGGCCGTGGTAGGGTAAAAAATTAATCTGCATAAAATATAAAGTCGAGAGATGAAATAGCACTCCCCCTAACGCAAAAACGAGAGAGAACCGTGGGTGCAATACGAAAAAAA
Organism: uncultured Pseudobdellovibrionaceae bacterium; assembly: GCA_964504465.1. GTDB lineage: Bacteria > Bdellovibrionota > Bdellovibrionia > Bdellovibrionales > UBA1609 > CAZDFM01. Next base: position 6,337 of record CAZDFM010000124.1, read on the forward strand.
CAAAACTGAATTCAAAGATAATCAACAACCACGAGATAAAAACACAAAGTTCATGCTGGCCTGCGAGCCACAACGAGTGCGGAAGATCTAGAAGGTAAGCGTGCTCATACAAGTAAGCTCTTAAAGTATATCCGTCGAGCCAACCCCAACCACTATGTTTAAGTCTAACCACCGCACTTCCAAAATAAACCAGCCCCAAACTCAATCGAATCAAAGTGAGCGGCCAAGCCTTGTTCTCTTTGGCAGGCGCTACCGCAAGTATGAGGAGCACAAAAAAACATAAATTTTGGGTATGCGAAACGTAAGGGCTCTCTGCCGATTTATCGAGACCAAGTTGGACACCGATGACCCCAAAAAACAGAAGTGCTGCCAGCGGCAGAAGAACTCGATTGAACAAACCAAGCGACGCAAGTAGCAGAGCCGCAAGCAAACTATAAAGGAGCAAATCATATAACCACGGCTCAGGGCGTACTGCCGCAATCCATTCAATTAATGGGATCGGATTATACAGGGGTTTTTCACGAATCGATGCTGAGAAACGCTTCATGTCGAAAAGCAGTTGCATGGACAGAGCAATTAGAAAAATCCTTCTAAACCAAAGCAGGTGGTGTGAAGAAACCTCTCGTTCTAAGAATTTTGAAATAAAATACTTCACTGCACTTGTGCTCTTAAGTAGGGCTCAGTTTCGAGCCTATATCCCTCGACTGCTGGAGATAAAGTAAGTCTATAAAGGATGAGCTCTGACCTCGTTGCT
>CAZDFM010000125.1:0-4646 GCA_964504465.1 uncultured Pseudobdellovibrionaceae bacterium
CGGATGGTCGAGCGCGAGTTTCATAGCGCCGTGTGCGCCCATCGAAACTCCAAAAGACTTCCAAGCCTTTGGGTTGAGCTTAAAGTGTTCGTTGATTTGAGCGGGAAGTTCAAAACTTAGAAATTCACCCCAGTGCCTGCCGTCGGCGCCTACCCAGTAGTCCTGGCCTCGGTCTTGGGAGTCGCTTTGAGTAAAGTTGTCTTGGGGAGCAAGAATCAGATGAGGCTGAGCTTGGTAAATATCTGATTCTAAATAGGCCTCAACATTCATATGCTCCAGCATTGAGCCGCCTTCGCCAGGCAGGCGAGTATAACCGCGCCCATGGAGAAATACGATCACATCAGAATCGGGCTGAATATTTTGAGGCACCCAAGCAATAACGTAAATATTGGCTCTTAGGGCATCCAGGCTTGGCACCAGTAGGTCACAGCGTTTGATAAAAGATTGGGCAGCGACTGCCAAATCTTGGCAACCCAATACCTCGATTTTAGATGTTACAGGGGACTCAAAGCTGTGTTGAGCTTGAAGTGTGCCACAGATGAAGAGACTTAAAAGCAAAGCTAGCTTTAAACCATTCGGGAGGGCAAATCCGGCTGTAAGAAGGCTTTTAGAATTTCGCATCTTAACTTTCTAAGGGCAAAGGTCATGCCGGTATATTAAAATGCGTTTTTAGTCTAAGCAGCCCTAGGGGCTGCTTAAATCATAGGCCTAATCTTGGTCGTCGTACCAATCGGGGCGAGGCTGAGGAAAAGCCATGACATCGTTACTTTCTCGGAATTCGTCGTGCGCTTGAATCGCTTCGCTTCCACCACCGCAATCGTAAAAAATGTGGCCGCCGATGCGTTTTGGTTGTCTGAGTTTGCAGAGTTTACTGTTTCTCCAGCTCGGCTTAGCCCAAGTTGCGTGGAAGTTTGTGTAGCCGCTTGGTCCCATCATCATTGCTTTATGAGCCATCGAAACCGATTCACGTAAAGCATGGTACTCAGGATGTCCGCTCTTAGGAAGTCGGTCGTCTTTTCCATCTTCGGTCCAGCTAAAAGCGTTGTCAGCGAAAACGTTTTCGCACACGCGGTCTTCGTAGCGTCCCGAATACATGCGAGTGTAAACGGTGCGTGCGACTTCGAGTTTACCTTCGTTGCTTTCGCCGCGAGCTTCGAAATAGAGATTGCAAACCATACAGGTCATCGGGTCGTCGATGTTTGAAGAACAGTTGATGCCGTCAAATTGTGTTCTAGCAGAAGCAGTAGTTGATCCGATCGCGAGCGTCGCGAGACCCATTAAAACAGTAAGTGCGAAAGCACGTGAACCTAAATTCAACTCTTCCTCCTAAGGTAAGAACTAAGGATAAACTAGAGATATTTTTCAATCCTTTGCTTTATCAAGATATGTACTTTACTGAGGGCAAACTGAGGGGGCGTACAGGGATTAGGTCCAGGAAGATTCTTCAGTGCGGTGCCAAAAATTGGCTCCTTTCAAGTCGATGCGGTCTTTAGTGGGGTTTAGTTTCTGTCGATAAGAAGCCATGGCACTTACGGTCTTAGTTGAGCACATCATGGTCACCGAAATCAGACGCGTCTACCCCGCGATGAAGCTTCTTGAAGTTGCTGAGTTTTTAATTCTCAACAGAATCAGCGGAGCCCCCATCGTAGACCGAACAGACACATTAATATCTCTGATCGGAGAGGGCGGCATTTTGAGGCTCGCGGCAAGCGAAGGTCTTGATGCCACGATTGCGCACTGTTTGCCGAAACTTCCTAAGGTAACTGAGCTTATTACTTTAAAGCGCAATGACACGGCGATTGATGCATACAAAATCTTTATCAAGAACCCGATTCACCGAATTCCCATTGTCGACAGCCAGGGAAAACTTTTGGGTTTGATTTCACGCGGGACAATTGTCCGCATGTTTATCGAAGCCCACCATCAAAAAAGACTGCCGCCTGGTCTGTAGCAAAACACGCTAAAGCGCTATTGCTTTAGCGCATCGCCTGCGAAACCTTGCGTGCTCCCCAGAAGCCAAGTGCAAAGAGCACAAAAGCCAGAATGAGAAAGCCCCAGAAAAAGAACTGCGCTACATCCATTGCGATGCCGGCGATTCCCCACATGCCCGCAATCCCTGCGACGAGCGATACGACTAAAAATACAAGTGCCCATTTAATCATAGGTCCTCCGTTTTCTTAAAAGATCATAATTCAATAATACGAAATTGAATTCTTCTTGGATTGTTATGTCGGTGGAGTTTCGACAACAAATTGTATGGAAGTTCGTCATCCAAATTTCTCAAAATGATCTGTCAAAGTTATGGTTACAGTAAACAAACTCTCTAGAACTATTACCGTCTCGAATTGGGAATGTCGGGCAACTCGCTACCTGCGGTCTGGATTTCCCGGGTAGTATTGACGATAGGTAATGGGTGGGGGATAGATGTTATACAGTCGAGTCGGTGTAATCAGTCTCGTTTTATTTTCATTAGGCTGTTCGAAAGCGTTCCACGCAGAATCCTCGTTGGGGAGTCTGGAAACCGGTCCAAATTCCTCACTTGGCAATATCCAGATTGATCAGCCAGCCGCCCAAACAGAAAGTAAAGGCCGTATTGCTCTTGGCGGTTCTTGTGTCGACGGTGCAAAGGTAATTGTATCCGGCGACCTCGTTCAGACGATTGAAGTGAGTTGTGTCGCAGGTAGATTTTCTTCTGATGTCGAGCTTTCTGCGCCCGATGGGATAAAAAGCATTCTAGTAAAACAAAATCTTTCTGAACGGCGTGAGACTTCGGACGGCCGCACGTTTTTACGTGACACTGTAGCGCCGAGCCTTGCGCTGATCACCCCGACTCAAAACAGTTCGGTTAAGAATCAGGTCGTAATCCAGGGTGCTTGTGAAGCAGGACTTCCTGTATCTCTAGTTGAAGAGCCTGCTCGTTACCGGCTTGAGTGTCGAACGGGGTCTTTTGCGACAACTTTACCTCTCAAGTCTGCAGACGGTTCTGTACGAATTGATATTCAGCAAACCGATGCCGCTGGAAATATCGGGTCTCTTTCTTTGGCCTTAAATAAGGACAACGTTGCTCCGATGCCTACTATTAATACGCCGACTGCCGGTGGAAGTGTGGGTTCAACCGCAAATGTTGCGGGCTCTTGCGAAACCGGCTCTGCGGTTGTAATCGCTGGATCGGGTCTTCAATCTTCAGTGAATGCCAATTGTGCTTCGTCTTCATATAATGCGACCGTCGTGTTTACCACCGGAGCAGGAAATAAACTCATTACGGTTTCGCAAACCGATTCTGCTGGTAATTCCGGTTCAGCATCGCGAACAGTTTCACGCGCGGCCGATACAACCCCAGCTCCTGCGATTGCGATCACGGGGCCTGCGGCTAACTCTTTATTTAAAGATACAGTCACTTTGGTTGGAACCTGTCAGTCAGGGTTGACGTTAAATTTATCGGGTGCTGGTTTTGTTTCGCCTGCGACCGCGACTTGTACTAATAGCGCATTTTCGGTTGTTGTGACGATGTCGACGGGCGATGGTTCTAAGAACGTAATTGTCTCTCAAACTAATGCGCAAAATTCTACTGGTTCTGCGAGTCGGAGTTTTGTTCGTGACACCACGGCTCCAACTCTTAGCATCGTAAGCCCTGCCGCAAATACGGCCGCTGAAACTGGTTTAACGTTAGTTGGTGCTTGTGAAAACGGACTTCAAGTTCAAGTATCTGGAACAGGTGTCAGTGCGAATAGTAACGCCACTTGTGCAAATGGCAGCTATTCTGCTCCAATCACTTTTTCAAGCGGTGAGGGTGCTAAGTCAGTTACCGTGAAACAAACTGATAGCGTGGGTAATGTCGCGAGTGTGACACGGCAATATATGAAGACCGCTCCCGTCGTGGACTTCACTATGGCAAAAGCTGTGCTGAATCAGTATTGTACAAGTTGTCACGGGGCTGGTGGTGCGGCTGCAAATATTAACTTTAAATTAAATACTGAGGCTGAATTCGTTCATGCGGGCCAGGTTGTAGTCGGTGAGCCTGATAAATCGAAATTAATATTTAGAATGGTTCATTATAACGGTGCGACTGCGGGTGGCTCTCGTGATATGCCGCTTGGTTATACAAAGACGACCTTTCCGAAAACCGCTTACGACACCTTATATAATTGGGTTTTACAGATGAAACCTATTACGGCTCCGCCTCCGACGACGAATTTTACTTGTACGGATCCAAACGCCAGATCGAGTTCTTTAAGCTATCTACTTACCAAAACGCAGTACACGAACACGATTGCCGAGCTGTTTGGCTCGGGAATGCTCACGACAGTTGCGACCGAGCTTAGCTTGCTTCCAGGTGAAGTGTTTGATGCTAACTCGCATACTCGCTCAGCTGACATCTCGGTTTCAAGAGTAGAAGCTTATCACCACCTTGCAAATAAAATTGCGAAAGCCGCAGTTGTGACGGTGTTTGGAACTTGTGCAAATGGTTCTACAAGCTCAACTTGTATCGATAACTATTTAAACGGCTTTGCGAAACGTATCTTTCGCCGGCCGTTAACTGACGCTGAAAAAACTTACGCGAGAGGACTCGCAAACGCGGCAGGGACTTATAAAACAAACCTTGAAACCGTTCTGGCTTACCATCTCCAAGCGCCTCAGTTTGTATG
>CAZDFM010000125.1:4656-7034 GCA_964504465.1 uncultured Pseudobdellovibrionaceae bacterium
AAGACGGGAAAGCTACACAGTCTTCCACTACGGTCTTGAGCTTAACTCCTTACGAAGTGGCCGCAAGACTTGCCTTTATGACAACAGATACGACTCCTGATGCAACTTTACTGGCTCTCGCCGATACTGCCGCGACTGCGGGCAGGGATTTAACATTAGCCGAACTTAAAACGCAGGCGAAACGTTTATTGCAAACCACTAATGGTAGAAAAAAGCTCATCGCAAATTTAAAGCGATATTCTATGTCGGAACAAGTGCAAAGTAGCTCGATGCTTCCTGCAGCTTTAAAGGCGGGAATAGAAACTAACGGTCTTACAACTGCTGTACTAGATGAAGTTGGGATCTACATTGAAGAGATGGTTTACACTAAAGGTGCTAACTTTAAAACCCTACTCACGGCCAAAGAATCATGGGCTTCGCACGCGGGCCTTGCGGCGATTTATAAACATGCACCTTCGACTTCGCGAAGTTCTCCAGCATTAATCCCAGCTGCAGAAAGAAGACAGGGTCTCTTAATGCGAACTGCGTTTTTATCTGGACCCTTTAGTCGAACCGCAATTATCCGGCGTGGCGTACAGTTTCAAAAACGTGTTCTTTGTAATGAGATTGCGACGCCATCGCAAGCCCTTGTCGATATCCGCGATGCTGATCAATATTCCGAACAAGAAGCTCTCTTGCATACAAATCGTGAAATCGTGGCTTACAATACAAAGAATCCTGTCTGTATGACCTGTCATGCGACCATTAATGCGACAGGGTTTGCTTTTGAAAGCGTCGATCCGTTAGGCCGTATCCGCACTACAGAGTCCATTTTTGATGCCAGTGGTAACTTTGTCCGTAGTCTCGCAGTTGATGCGAGCGGCGATGTGCCTTTAAGTGGCGGCGGAACCTATGCGGTAAAAGATGCCTACGACCTAGTAAGTTACGTGGCTAATTCTGCTGACGGCTCAGCATGTTTCTCAAGAAACGTCTTTCGTTATGTGAACGAAAAACGCGAGACGAACGAAGACTATTGTGTCCTTGGGGAAGTTCAAAAGGCGCTCACAGATTCAGATAAGTCTATTTTGGATGCAATGGTTGAGTTGGTTGCGAACAATACAATTTACGTGAAGAAAAAGTAAGGTTGGGAAACGTATGAAAAAGAAACAGATCGAAAATAGATTGCTTGGGCGCCGCCAATTTCTTATCGGTGCCGGGTCAATGCTCGCGTTACCACCACTTTTATCCTTGATGCCTGAATCTGTCGCGGCGCAAGTGATCGCCGCAGGAGCTCGTCGACGGTCGGTGAATTGGTGGGGGACTTGTGGTATCGACTCATACCAAGTTTTTCCAGCGAATCAAAATGACCTCACAATGGTCGCGGATGCAAAAAGTATTGGCTATAAACCTTTAAGCCAGTTTGTCGGTCAAAATATTTCGAGAGTGATTGATCGAGATTTTGAATCCATTTTTCCGTATATGAATTTGATCCAAGGAATGTCATATACCGCCGGAATGTGGAATGGGGGTGGACATAATGTCGGTGCGCTTTCCTCGGTCCTTCGTGGCGACAGAACCCCTACGATAGGTGCGAGTATCGATGTGGTGATGGAAAACTCACCTGGTGTGTATAACGGAGAGGCGATTAAACATAAAGCTATTAGGATGTGTACAAGTTGGCAGAACGACGCGAACTTTTCTTACAAAGCAGTGGGAGGAAAATACACACCTTCTGAAGACGCCATTCAAGGAGATCTTCAACTCTTTAATAAATTATTCGCGGGTTTTACTGGTGGCACAACGCAGGCCTCGAGTTCAGGTCTGATTGTAGATAAAGTTAAAAAAGACCTCGACTCGTTAAAGCAATCCAATACGCGCCTCTCTGCTGCGGATCGCATACTTTTAGACGATTACATCAATGCCATGTACGAGCTTCAAATTAAGGTACAGGGCCCAAGCGGTGCTGCCTGTATTAAGCCAACAAATGTGCCCTTTCAAGCAACGAAGAACGGAAACGGATATTCGTTTCCGGATGGCTTCGGAGTTACAAATACGGGCTTAATGTACGACAACGTCATCGAGTTGATTAGGCTCGCTTTTGTATGCGATCTCACCCGAATTTTTGCCATCGGAAACGTTTGCGTTTCAGATAAGCCCGAAGGTAACGGCGGAGGCTACCTCACTCACCATGATTGCGGCGGATCAGACGTAAATGCTGACAACCAAAAATGGGGAATAAAAAAGTTCTTAAAGCTTGGGAAGGCCTTAGCGAGCACGGATGATCCCTTCGGCGGAGGTAAAATCCTCGACAACACCATTATGCTTCATACAAATGAGCTTGCGGGTTGGACGACAGATCACGCTCTTTTCAACTTGCCTATTATCACGCTTGGTTCGTG
>CAZDFM010000126.1:0-7013 GCA_964504465.1 uncultured Pseudobdellovibrionaceae bacterium
TGAACCCATCGATGGCAAAGGCCCAATTGAGTTTTCAGATGAAACTTCTTTGTATTCTGAGGGCTTTAATCCGCTTGAGCGCCCGCCGATCGACGAGCCTTTATCTTTGGGAGTTAAAGCGATTGATGGACTGATTACGGTAGGAAAAGGCCAGCGTGTAGGTATTCTTGCAGGCTCTGGTGTTGGTAAATCAGTGCTTCTTGGAATGATGGCTAAGTACACTCACGCCGATGTTAACGTGATTGCCCTAATCGGTGAGCGGGGCCGAGAGGTCAGAGAATTTATCGAGTCTACTTTAGGCGAAGAAGGACTTAAAAAGTCGGTTATCATCGTCGCAACTTCAGATCAAAGTGCACTCTTACGGATGCGGGGAGCATTTGCCGCTGCCTGTATTGCGGAGTACTTTTCGAGTTTAAATAAAGACGTTTTAATGTTGATGGATTCAGTGACTCGTTTTGCAATGTCTCAACGAGAAATCGGTTTAAACGTGGGAGAGCCGCCTTCGACAAAAGGTTATACTCCAAGCGTATTTGCATTGTTACCGAAGCTCCTTGAACGCGCCGGTCGTTTTGAGGGTAAAGGGTCTATTACCGGAATGTATACCGTTCTAATCGAGGGTGATGATTTAGATGACCCTATTGGTGATGCGGTTCGGTCAATCGTCGACGGTCACATTGTTTTAGACCGTAAGATTGCCTCAAAAGGCCACTTTCCTGCCATTAATGTTCTTCAGAGCACATCGCGGGTCATGCGGGCGGTAGTGACTAAAGAACAAGTTTTGAGAGCTCAAAAAATCAGAGCCCATCTTGCGACCTATACCGAAGCCGAGGATCTCATCAACATTGGAGCTTATAGAAGCGGTTCTAATGCTAAGATAGATGGATCTATCAAGTGGAACGACGCGATCAATCAGTTCTTAAGGCAAGACATTGATGAGAGAACAGATTTCGAGTCAACCGCACATGTTATGAGATCATTAGGAGATTAAGTTGAAATTTCGCTTTCCCTTTGAAACCTTACGTAAGGTTCGAAAAATTGAAGAAGACGAGGCTCAAAGAATCTTTTTTGAAGCTCAGGCGCGTTTAAACGAGTGTTTGGCTAAGATTCAGCAGATGTACACGTCGATCGACGAAGCTCGGCTCACGATTTCACGCCTGCAGTTTAGCCAAGAGCAAAATAAACTCTCAAGCATCCGAACAAATGAAGAGTTCATTAAAGGCCAAGAAGTTCGAATCAAACTTGAGCGGCAAAAAGCTCGAGAACTCATGCGTGAAGTTGAAATTAAACAAGAAGCCTTAATCGGTAAAGCCAAAGATCGCAAAGTCATTGACCGGCTTAAAGAGAAACGTTTTGAAGTTTTCAAAAAGGAAATCAAGGTTCAAGAACAAAAAGAAACAGACGAAATGGTCACCTTGAGAGCGGCGAAAAGGAAAGTTATATGAGCGGCTACGATAATTTTTTTAAAGCGGCCAAGAGTGCAAAACAACCAGAGGCTGGACCTAAAAAAGCAGCACGTCCGCAACCTGTAAATCAAGCTCCCGCAAAACCAAAAGAACAAAATAAAACCCGAAGCGAAGCCGAACTTCGCAAAATGTTTAAAATGGCACCCGAAAAGAAGCGGAAAAAACAACCTAGCTCAACCCCTTGGGTGAGTATGGCCTTGTCAATGGTCGCGCTTTCGCTCTCTGCTTATTACCTAATCGAACCAGAATTCTTTGAAGAGATGTTCAGTAAAATCGAAATCCGAGCCACAGCGGCTGCAAGTGCGGCTGAAGGCGGGGAAAAAACCGCCCAGCCTAAAGCAAAGAGTGCAGAAAAATCTTCCCCTGAAGCAAAGTCGAGTGAAGCGGCTGCTCAGGCAAGCGAACCGGCAGAAGACTTAAGTTATTTCAGTAAGTTGACTGAGAGAAATAAAGAATTAGACGCCCGCGAAAAAGACCTCAATGAGTTGGAAGAGGAATTGCATCGTCAAAGAGCAGAGGTAGAAGTCCAAATCAAACGTCTTGAAGAAATGAGACGCCAGATTGCTTCGGTCTTGAATGAACGAGTTGAGATTGACGAAGAAAAGGTGAATAAGTTGGTTGAAATGTACTCAAGCATGAAACCAAAGCAGGCCGCCGACATCATCGCCACACTCAACGAAGATCTAGCGGTTGAAGTTTTAGGTAGAATGAAGAAAAACATTGCCGCTGGAATTCTGAATTTGATTGAGGCCAAGAAGGCCCAGGCACTTTCAGAAAAGTATACGGGTTATAAGAGTCGGTAAAGAGTGGTTTAAAAATAAGAAGGGATTGCGACAGGAAGTTGCAATAAAGATAGAACATGGATGTTTTGTCAGGATTAAAAGCAGGACAAGTTGCGCCCGGTGGAAGGAGAGATTCTTTAGGATCTTCTTCGTCTTCATCGAAGTCTTCTTTTTCTGCGTCTAATAAAGACAAAGACTTCATTTCCGCTCTTCGTGATACTTCATCGGAAAAATCAGAGCCAGCTTTAGCGAAAAATTACGAAAAGCCAGGACAAAAAACTCCACGTGATTTAAAAGATTCCACAAAAGACAATGTCCCTCCTCAAGTTCGAGCCGGAGTCAGAGAAGAGCCGGTTGTAAAAGATGTGGTGGCAAAAGAAGTTCAAGCCAAAGTTGAACAACCGCAAACAAAAGAAGAGATGGTCGATTCGATCCCTCGTCGGATCGCTTTACAAACGTTTATTCGTAAAATGCGCGAAGATGTTGGCGTTGATGCTAATCAAATCATGGCCGCAATGGCGGCGCTTTCACCTGAGCAGCTTGCGGCGCCTCCTGAACAAAATATGCAGGCGATTTTGTCTGAGCTTAATCTTCAAGGCGACCAGAAAATGAAAGCAGAAGGTTTGTTTGAGGAACTCCTTGAACAAACTGCGACAAATTCTTTAGCTGACCACTTAAAGACTTCAGGCCGAGAACTTTCAATGCAAGTTCTCTCTGAACGTGAGCTTCGTGAAAAGTCGATGAAAGAAGCGCTCGCTCGTATGAACGAGAACTTCTTTGTTGAGAACAAAGTTGCAACTCCAGTGAAAGAGCAAAATGCAGAAGGCTCAGAACAAGCTCCAATGAGCCCTAACTTTTGGGCAACAGGTGCTGCAGGAGGAGCTGCCGGTGCAGTTGCTGCGACGAGCACTTCAGCCACGGCCGCAGCGGGTACACCCGCTACAGCCGCTCCAGGAATGTTTATCCCAGCGGGAATGCAGGCGGTAACTCCTCAATCATTAAATTCAGAAATGGGATTAAAAGCACAATCTCTAGCTGAGAGCTTTGGTACTGAAGGTAGCGAAGCTTTGAGCCAGGAATTTGCAGCAGAACAAGCGGGTAGCGAGTTTGCGGCTGAACAAGTTGTAAATGGCGAAAGTGCTCAAGTGGCGGCAGAAGTCACAGAGGGCAAAAAAGTTGAAAATTTTAAATCGCTCGAAGAGCAGCTTCGCGGGTTTAAGTTAGAGAATATGCAATCTCGCCCTGCCGCTACAAAGCAGGCACAAGCAGCTTACGAAATGCTGTCTCCTAAAAATTCTATGTTGTTACCACAAGCCGTTGACGGCGCAAAAGCTTCGGGCTTAGCTCCGACTAACGCTGAAGCTCTTACTACTGGGGCAGTTGGAATGGGTGCCATGGTGGGCGGCTTAAGTCTAATGGGTGCAGGTGACGAGCAAGATTCTCAAGCAGCAGAGCAAGAAGGGTTTTTTAATCCACAATCTTTAGCTACGGATTCGCAGACAAAAGACATGAAACAAATCGACATGTCTAAGTTTACGGTAACGATGCAGCCGACCGCTCAAGAAGAAAGCGCCAATATCAAAGAATTAATTAATCAAGCGCAGTTCTTAAGCACTAAAGGTGGAGGCGAAATGAAGATGGCGCTTTCTCCAGAGGGACTTGGCGAAGTGATCATGAAAGTCTCGGTTAACGGCGGCCAAGTCAATGTTGAGATGATGGCAGAAAGTAACGAAGCCAAAAAACTTTTAGAAAAAGGTATGGGCGAATTAAAAGCTAATCTACTTTCGCACAAACTAAACGTTGAAAATATCAAAGTTGATTTTCAACAGTCGAGCGACATCTCAAAACACATGGAAGATCAGCGCGGACAAGAGCAGAGACAGTTCGCTCAAGATTTCTTAGAGAATTTCAGACAGAATAATAGTGGTTGGAGACAAGGTCTCACAGATATGGCGGGTCCAACAGGACGTCGCGGAAAATCTGATGGTGAAGAAAAAGATACTCAAATTAGAATTGAACAAATGAACGCTAAGAATAAGCGTTCGGATAAACGGCTTGATTTGGTCGCGTAGTATTGTGAACCAAATTAAGAAACGTTAGGATAAAAGAATGATCAGTGTAAAAGGTGGAACAAAGGTTTGGTCGGATGCTCCTCAGCAGTCGAGCCTCAAATCAGACCCAACTCAGATGATGAGTACCACAACTAAAGAAGAACAGTTCGGCGGCCAAGAGGTCGGTGACATTCTCAATAAAATTTCTGATCCTAACTGGGTTGATCCTTCTAAGAAGGTTCGTCAAGTTGGTAATAACAAATTAGATAAAGACGCATTCTTAAATTTACTACTTGCGCAAATGAAGAACCAAGATCCAACAAATCCTCTGAAGTCGCATGAGATGGCGGCACAGCTTGCGCAGTTTACATCGCTTGAAAAATTATCTGCAATTGATGCGGGAATTGAGAAATTGACTAAAGCGCAAACCCCGAACTCTAACTTTGAAGCCCTGAACTTCATTGGCAAGATGGTCGCAGGTGATGGCGCGAAAATTCAAAGAATGGATGAAGCCGACGGACACGATATCAAGTTTCACCTTGCCAACGATGCGCAAACGGCGAAGCTCGATATTAAAAATGAAGAAGGCGAAGTCGTTCGTTCACTTACAGTGAACACTTTGAAGTCAGGCAAAAATGAAATCTACTGGAACGGCCAACTCGAGAACGGAACTCCGGCTCGAACGGGAGAGTACACAGTTGAAATTTCTGCGACCGGTTCAAACGGTGCAAAACTTCATGCTGAAACTCAGTTCCAAGGAAAGGTCACCGGAGTGAACTTCACTTCGGCGGGCCCTGTGTTGATGGTGGGTAAACAGCCAATCTCAATGCGTGAAGTGACCGAAATCGTAGATCCTGGAAGTGCGGCAGCAGGTCAGCCAATCCGCGCTCCACAACTCGCAGGTAAACAGGTTGATATTTCATCGATGCTCGCGGCAGCTGGAGTTCAACAAGCTCCTCCAAGCGGTGAAGGCTCGGGCGAACAGCCAATAGTGGCACAGCCAACGCAAGCGCCGACAGCTGCTCCACAGGCTCCCGTAGTTCCATTGACACCGAAGGTGCAAGATGGAAATGCAAAAAAAGCGGGCTCGCCGATGAAGAGTAATTTAGAAAACGTTCCAATGGCGCGCGGACTGATGAATAACTTGAGTAAAGAAGGCGCTGAGACCGGCATGTAGTCGGAAGTTTTGAGAAGTTTTAGAGAGTTAAAGAGTTAAGGTTTTAAAGTTTAAAGAAAAGAGATTAGGGAATTTAAAATGGCATCCGTTACGAATACAAATTTGAATAAGGTCCCAGGCGCAGGCGTAAATGCACCTGTAGTGGGTCGTGATTCAAATTTAAATCGTGGTGTGGGTTCCGGGTTAGAAGGTCCTAGTTTCAAAGATTTATTAGGTGCACAGGTTGCTCCGCCTGCGGTTTCGAAAGAAGCCTTAGTCGGTGCCAAAACCGGTGCGGCGGCATTAAAGTTTTCTAATCACGCAGTTGAGCGCATGCGCGACCGAGGGATTAGTTTCGACCAGGAGGTTATGAGCCGTATTGAAAATGCAGTGTCTAAGGCGGCACAAAAAGGAGCGAACAACACGTTACTATTGACGGATAATTCGGCTCTGATTGTTAGTGTTAAGAACAACACGGTAGTTACGGTAATGGATAAAGCGGGTCTGAAAGACAACGTCTTTACCAATATCGATTCGACTGTGATGATTTAAATTTAAAGTTAAAGCATTAAAAGATAACTGACAGCGGTGACATGATGTCTAAGCGGTCAAAACAAAAACTTAATAGGAGCTGGTCCACGTAGTGGGAGCTCCTCCAGTTAAAAGTGTCATCGTCGACTACGATGACAATAGACATGGAGGTCTAAAATGGGTGTTCTTTCATCATTGTATACAGGTGTATCGGGTTTAGCGGCGCAAGGTGAAGCGTTAGGCGTAATCGGCGATAACATTGCCAACTCAAACACTGTCGGTTTCAAAGCATCACGCGCAGAATTTCAAGACATCGTTTCTAAAAGCTTAAAAGGTATTCTTGGTGGTAACCAGATCGGTCGCGGGGTAAAGATCGGTGCGGTAAACCCAATCTTGATTCAAGGTAACGTAGATGCCACTGAGAAAGCGACAGATCTCGCGATTTCTGGTGATGGATACTTTACTCTTCGTGGATCAGATGGCGAATCTTTCACAAGAGATGGATCTTTCCACTTTGACCGTGAAGGTTTTCTAGTTACAAACGATAACCAAAAAGTTCAAGGCTTTGCGGCTGACGAAAACGGTAAGATCTTAAACAAAATGGAAGATATCAGATTCCCACGCGCACTTATTCCTGCTCGTGCGACTGCTGAAATCAAGATGGATCTTAACTTAGATTCTCGTATTCAAAATATTAAGACCTTTGATCCTAAGAACCCGTACGATACGGCTGATTACTCAACTGGTATCGAAACTTACGATTCTCAAGGTAACAAACACTTAATGACTATGTTCTTTAACAAAACAGCAGACCGTCAGTGGAGCTACACGGGTATGGTTGATGGTAAAGAAGTTGTGGGTGGTAAAGAAGGCGAAATGTCTAAGGTGGTATCGGGTAAAATCAGCTTCACAACTGATGGTAAACTCGACACCGAAGAACAAAGCGAATCTATGTTTAACTTTGCGGGTGGTGCTCTTCAAGGTCAAAAGATCAAAATCGACTTCGGTGATTCTATCACAACTGATAAAG
>CAZDFM010000127.1:0-6998 GCA_964504465.1 uncultured Pseudobdellovibrionaceae bacterium
GGTAACCGTTACGGGCGTGAGTGGCTCCGGAAAATCAACGCTAATTGGCCACACCCTGTATCCGGCAATTGCAAGACAACTTGGCGTAGACTTTATCAAGGGTGGAGACTGCGGAACCATTAAAGGACTCGACCAAGTTAAGAACGTTGTCTTTATTGACCAGGCTTCGATTGGTAAAACTGCGCGAAGTAACCCGGTCACATACTTAAAAATTTACGATGCCATTCGAAACGTAATGGCCGCAACTACCGCGGCCAAAGAACGTGGCTACACTGCTGGAACCTTCTCGTTAAACGTGGACGGCGGCCGTTGCGCTGTCTGTAAAGGGCTTGGTTACGAAGTCATCGACATGATGTTTATGGATGATATCGAAATCAAATGCGAAACCTGTAACGGTAAACGCTTTCGCGACGAGATCTTGGATATTCGCTACAACAAAAAGAACATTAACGAAATTCTTCAACTTACAGTTGCTGAAGCCATGGACTTTTTTGTGGCCTATCCAAACATTCGCCGTCCACTGTCGATTTTAAAAGAAGTGGGCCTTGAGTACATTCAACTCGGCCAAAGCGCCAACAGCTTAAGCGGTGGCGAGTCTCAGCGTTTAAAACTTGCACGCGAACTGTCGAATTCGAACCAAAAAGCCACGCTTTATATCATGGATGAGCCTACTACTGGCTTACACTTTAAAGAGGTCCATCTGCTCCTAAAAGTGCTCAATAAGCTGATTGATGCCGGCTCAAGTGTCATTTTAATCGAGCACAACCTAGAGATTATTCGTAATTCCGATTTCGTCATTGATTTAGGCCCCGAGGCCGGAGACAAAGGCGGAAAGATCGTTGCCATGGGAACCCCTGAAGAAATCCTTGCCTCGGGCAAGGGCTACACTGGCAAGTATCTGAAACAATACTACGACGAACATGCTTTAAAGCTTGCGCAAAACAAACCTGCTAAGAGCGCAACAAAAAAGCCCAAGCTCGTAGATAAAGAAGTATAAAGGTATTAATGCTTAAAAGTTATTTCAGTTTACTGCGCGAGCTACTTCCGCACCGCAAACGCCTTTTAATTGTTATTTTGTTCAGTATTTTAATGGCCGGCCAAAAGCTTCTAGTGCCAGAACTTATCACGCTCTTACAGGCAAGTTGGGATAACAAAGACGAAGTCGCAGCTTTAAAGATTCCAATTTTTATTGCCGCCGTCTTCGCAATCGGAGCAGTGTTTAGGTACGTGAGCATTTCGGGCATGAAGTATATTGCTGACCTCGTGACTGTAGGTCTTCGCCGAAAGCTCATGTATAAATACCTCAATCTCAATCTTGGCTTTTTTCATGGCCAAGAGCGGGGTTCGGGCGGCCTCATTAGCCGAATGCTCAACGATATCTTTCAAGTTCAACTTGGAGTCGCGCGCCTCACTGACCTCGTCCGCGAACCAATTGTTGTTGCGGGAATGCTGATTTGGTTGATTACGATCGATTGGAAACTCTTTTTGATGATCTTAGCCCTTACTCCAATCACCGGTTTAATCATTAGCCGAATTGCTCGCTCACTTCGCAAATACAGTCGCAGCAATCAAGAGTCGGTCGAAGAAATTACGAAAGTTTTAAAAGAAAGCCTCGACGGCACGAGAGTGATCCAGTCATTCAATCTCGAAGGTGAGATGAAGCAACGTTTTGATAACAAAGCAGACGATTATCTTGCTTCACGTAAAAAGATTATCAGTCGCGAAGAAGCGACCGGCCCAATATCAGAGGCAATTGGGGCAATTTCCTTTGTCGCCATTTTGTATTATATCGGCCTTCAAATTATTGCTGGCAAATTTATGGTCGCCGATGTGATGGCGTTTGTAGCGGCAATTATTTTTATGCGTGACGGGATTAAAAAAATCCAAGAAAGCTACATTCAGCTTCAGCAAGCCCTAGTGGGTTACGAAAGAGTGCAAGAAGTTCTTCAGACCGAAAGCAATCTCCAAGTCCCTGCACAGCCGACATCTTTTCCGAAAGACTGGAAAGAGATTGAATTTAGAAATGTAAGTTTCGGTTTTCCTGGTAAAGACCCTATCCTGCGAAATATAAACCTTACCGTTAAGCGAGGCGAAGTCATTGCGTTGGTTGGATCATCTGGCGGCGGAAAGTCCACCTTATTAAATTTGTTCCTGAGATTTTTTGACCCCACCGAAGGCAGTATTCATATCGGTGGCGTGAACATCGCCCATATGACGCTCAAGGATCTCCGTGCAAACATCGGTTTAGTGAGCCAAGACACTTTTCTCTTTGGCGATAGCATCGAAAAAAATATCCATGCTGGAGATTTCTCTAAGCCAGTGTCACAAATTGAATCTGCAGCCCAACTAGCCAATGCTCATAATTTTGTTATGACCGCTAAGGGTGGTTACCATGCTCACGTGGGAGACATGGGCAGCATGCTCTCAGGCGGCGAAAAACAAAGAGTCAGCATTGCCCGCGCCATCTTCAAAGATGCGCCTATCTTATTATTAGATGAAGCAACTAGCGCATTAGACTCCGAAAGCGAACGCGAAGTACAAAAGGGTCTCGATAAACTCATGGAAGGGCGAACTGCCTTTGTTATCGCTCACCGTTTATCTACTATCGCAAACGCTGATCGCATCTTAGTTCTCAAAAAAGGCGAAATCGTCGAAGAAGGTTCGCACGAACAGCTCATGGCAAAATCAGGCGAGTACTTCCGCTTTCGAAATTTGCAGTAAACTTCAACTCCCCCGGGGGAGTCGCAGTGCTGTATAATTTTGGCTTATTCTAGAAACACTTACTCACTCTACGCACAGACAGTGGCTCTCATATAACTTCGTTTTATATCGCGATGCGACCCCCGCGCTAGGGGTGAAAAACTAGGCAGGAATTCCAGATTGCGAATGCTATTTTTCTATTCGCTGTACTCTCATTGATCAGAATTAACGGTTAGATCTTCGACAACTCGACCAAGGTCAGATGGGTGTTTCTTCAATTATCCCTAGCACTTAAGTGACAAATCAAAATCAGCCTTAAAGTTGACCAAAGATTTGACGATAAGAAGTTGTATAACTTTTGGTCGAACTCGCAAGGCCGACCAAGAAAGTATAAAACCGAAGGGGTTGTTGATGATTAATTGGGATGAGTTTGAACATATACATGTAATCAAGAAACTAAAAGAGATCTTAAACTCTTGGTGGAACATCGACGTTATCTTTACAGATGAACGTGGACACCTAAAAGGCACAATCTTTAAAGACGGCCAACAAGGATTTTGTAATCCAGCTGTATCGGCTTTAATGAACAAAGAGAATGCTCTTGATTCACTTGCTGAAACTGTTGGTAAAGCGATCGAAGATCTACGCGTTTCTGAAAATCGTTACAACATTAGAAAATGGGATACTGCCGGTTTTGATATCGCGGTTGTTCCAATAGTAATTGATTCTGATTTTATGGGAACAGTTGTTGCGATGGGCTTCTTAAAAGACAATACAGCTCCTCAACGTTTAACTGAAATCCGCGAGCGCTTAGCTGTATTTGGTGCTTCTGCAGATATCATTGAGCAGGCAAGCTCTAAAGTTAAATATATTGAAGACCAAGACCGTGAGCACTTCTTAGAGCTCGTAGAACTTGTTTCTCAAGAAGTTGTGACTCTTCACTTAGAGATTTCTTCTCGCGAAAACCGCATTAAAGAACTCAATAAAGAGTTAGGCTCTCGTTATAAGTACGACAACATGATCGGTAAATCTAAACCCATGCAGAGCCTTTACGCTCTACTTGATAAGATTAAACATGCGGACAGCACTGTACTTATCCAAGGGGACAACGGTACGGGTAAAGAATTGATCGCAAAAGCGATTCACTATAATTCTTCTCGTAAAGACAAAGCTTTTATTATTCAAAACTGCTCGGCCTTTAACGATAACCTTTTAGAATCAGAATTATTCGGTCACGTAAAAGGGTCATTCACGGGAGCGATCCGTGATAAAAAAGGTCTTTTCGAAATGGCCGATAAAGGTACGTTCTTCCTGGATGAGATCGGTGATACTTCACCCACCATGCAAGTAAAACTACTTCGTGTACTTCAAGAAGGAACCTTCCTTCCAGTGGGTGCAGTAGAGCCTCGCAGAGTAGAAGTCAGAATCATCGCGGCGACTAACCGTCCTTTAAAAGAAATGGTTGAAGCTGGAACATTCAGAGAAGATTTGTACTACCGCTTAAACGTAATCAATCTTCGCGTGCCGCCACTCAGAGAACGAAAAGAAGATATTCCTCTACTTTCAGAGTTCTTCTTAAACAAAGCTCAAGAAGGCCACACTGAAAAGAAGATCCTTACTAAGCGCGCCCTAGAGAAACTTTATGATTATTCTTGGCCTGGTAACGTTCGAGAACTCCAAAACGAAATGGAGCGTTTGATCGTACTTGCCGGCGTTGAAGATAAAATCACTGCCGATATGCTTTCGCCCAAGATTTTAGAGCTTACCGAAAAAGGTAAAGTTCAGGGTGCTCGCGTACACGGTAAATTAAAAGATGCTCTTGAAGAACTCGAGCGCGAGATGATCAAAGAAGGTCTTCGCAGAACTGGCTGGAACAAATCTAAGCTCGCAAAAGAGCTTGGGATCAGCCGCGCAGGTCTTATTATGAAAGTTGAAAAATACGGTTTAGATAAACGCAAAATGTTAAAATAAGACTTAAAACGGATTACTTTAACAATGAAGGGAGTGGCAACACTCCCTTTTTTATTTCGATTCGATGCTTGAAATCATATCTTCCAAAGCCGCTCTGACTACTGGCATTAAGTTTGCCGAGCAGCTCATCAAAATGAGGAATTTTTTTCGTGATTGCACAGAATTCTGCGCTTTAATTTTGATCTCAAATCTTTTGAAGAATTCTCAGGGCGTACAAAGTAAATACGAAAAATCATTTTTAATCTAAAAAATATCGTGTAAAACCCCAATAAATTCAATCAGATAGGCGAGCACCTCGAATTCGGGCGTAGTGATTTTTGCTGTCAGGATTTTTAACATTCCGTCTGCTGGCATGAGTGCCGAATCTCGGCACAGCCTTTGCCTTATAGCTAACTCATGAGTCGTCGTAATTTGATCGTCCTAAGAGAGCGCTCAAGCCTACGCAAGGTTAAGAATCGAATGGAAGGTTTAAGGTTGAGGGGTAATGAAGCATTCGGGAGTTGAGTCCGCAACGGAATTAAGAATGAACACGATCAAAGCTTCTAAGAAGTTTGATCTGGTTTTAGGTCGCTTTCTAGACCTTTTAGGGAGTCGCTTTAAAAGCGAATTCCGTTATCTCCCCTATGTAGCAGGTCACAGCGATTGGAATCTGATCCAATCCTTACTGTTTCGAAACCAACCCCTCACCTTAAACGGACATCATTACTTTCCAATTTACGTTGATGGCGATCTGTTTGGCGCCATTCAACACGAGGGTGAAAGTCTCCATAGCCTTGATCAAACCAAAATTCTTGAACTCGTGGACCTGATTTTAGGAGAAACCCTAAGCTCACTTTATAAAAGCGAAAGCATGCAAAGACTTGAAGACAATCTTTACTCTTCGAGCGCTCCAGCTGGAGTCGTTAAGCTTTCTGATTTTAGAAAATCCAAAGCTCCTCAAAGAGCTTCTCTCTACTCTGTCGACAGCTCTATGAGTTCTGATTTTCAAGCGGCTTCTCGACAACGTTTGCTTAATATTGCAACATTAATTGAGGCCGCTGACCTTGAAGACGCCTTTAAAATGGCGCTCGAAGTGCACGAAGAAGGCAAACGCTTTGCTTTTATCAATTATTGGGATTTGCCTCGCGAAGTTCGTGAAGATGCAAAAGCACTTAAAGATCTCGGTGCCATGACTATTTACCTACCCAATATTCAGCTCTTGAGTGAGGCCGAGCAGGCAGCGCTGAAGCTTCAATTCAAAGAGATGACTGACGAAAAAGTTCCGATGGATGAGCGCCCTCTATGGTTGAGTGCTACCACGATTTCGTATGTGGATCTGATGAAGCATCGAAACCTAGATCAACAACTTCTTAAGTACCTCTCGATGTCTTTCTTAAGAATTCAAAAAAGCATCGAAAATATGCTTGGGCCTGGGCCACAGTCTGATCTACACTAATGGGGTATGGCTGACCAATCTCCTTCTATGATCTCCTTCTTGACCGAAGCACTTGCTAGCCGCGAGTTCGAAGTCATTCCATTAGCCGGAGATGCCAGCTCACGAAAATACTTCCGAATCGTTCATCAAGACCGCTCTTGGGTGCTAATGGCCTGGGAACCTTTTGAAGATGTTGAGAAGTATCCTTTCTTAAGTGTTTTAAAACATTTTAGAAAACATCGTGTTCGCGTTCCTCAAGTTAACCGAGTGTCGGCAGAGTCAGGCCTCATATTACTTGAAGACTTAGGCGATCTGACATTAGAGCGAAAGTTTTGGGAAAACCAAGATCAAAGCTTAGCCCTCCCCTTCTACTCTCAAGCCGTCGATGAACTTATCAAGATCCACTATCAAGCATCTGATGACCGCGCGACCGATTGCACAGCATTTGAGATTAGCTTCGACAAAGAAAAGTTTCTTTGGGAGATGAACTACGGCCGTGAGCATTTAATCGAAAAGCTTGCGGGCGTAAAATTGACGGCTCAAGAATCTGCCGAACTCAATCAGTGCTTTAATTCGATCTGCGAAAAACTTGATAAAGAACCAAAGTACATCTCTCACCGTGATTATCATTCTCGCAATCTGATGCTTAAGTTAGGTCAAATGCGAGTTATCGACTTTCAAGATGCGCGCATGGGTCCAATCCAATACGATCTTGTGAGTTTGATTCACGATTCTTACGTTGACCTAAATAAAGAAAGCCAAGAGAAGATCCTCGCAGATTACTTGTTAAAAGCAGCCGAGTTTAACTCGAACCTTTCGCTTGAGCAATTTCGCCAAATCTTTCAGCTCCAACTGATTCAGCGCTGCTTTAAAGCTTGCGGAAGCTATGCGAGCTTTATTAATAATCGAAACG
>CAZDFM010000128.1:0-5268 GCA_964504465.1 uncultured Pseudobdellovibrionaceae bacterium
GTTCTAGTACGCGTAGCAAGGTCGTACCTCGAAGTGTGTGGTCCCAATTTGGATACAGCAGTTCAGAATTTTTACTAAAGACTAACAAATTTTCAGTCGAACTCTCTGTGATTTCGGCGCCCGAAGTTTTTGCAATCCCAAAATCAAAACCACGATCAAGCGCTTCTTTTTTAATCATAACATTCACAAGATAGTTGCAACTTTTTACCTGCGCCCACAAACCTTCTTTCGAAGCAGTGCGACTAAGACAAACTTTTACGCCCGTTTTATACTGAGCTTCTGGTGGCAAAACCAAATTTGAAATCACCACATAAACTTCGGTTCGAGGTGAATCATAAGGACTGATAGCAAAACTTCCAGGTCCGCGCGCTAAATATATTCGGACTAAGCCTTCGGTTAGCTTGCTCTCGCTGATCATCGTTTTAAGTAACTTTAGAAACTCGGCTTCGCTGTAGGGAATTTTTAAACTTAGTTTTTCGGCGGAATTTTTAAGTCTTACCCAGTGCGGCTCCCAAAGATAAATTCCACCATAACCAAACCGCATCGCCTCAAAGACAGCATCTCCTCGATGCACCATATGATCATCTAAGGGGAGCATCGCAAGATCAGGATTTTTTGTAATCCCCCCCGCCCAAGAAGAAAACACAACACAGGCTTTTAGGGGTGTTTGCATTCGTCGGTCGTGGATATTTTTGAACCATTCTTGATCGGTTAGGACACGGAATTCGTTCATTCACAGAATCCTTTAATAAGGGGTTCTAAAAGCATCAACCAAGTCTTCGTTAAAAAGCTCAACGGCTTCGGAAACAGTTTCTAGATCTTCAAACACCGCGAGATGAAAAACTGCATCTCCCCTATTTAACAAAGGCAGCGTGCAAGAGCCTATGATTATCCCCGAATGCTGGGCGATGATGTCGACGTTATGGTTTCCGAAGGGATCTGTAATGTAACCGACTCGTTCACCTTTTTTAACTGATGACCCGAGTTTTTTTAATTTAATCAAAGTACCGCTTTGAGGTGCACGCGTCCAATAACTGTTACTTGCGATATGCCCTTTGATGAGTGATTTTGCGGCTGCTTTTTTCTCATCGCCTTTTAAACTTGGAAGCATGCCCATTGCACGCATTACATTTTGAATGCCGCGCACACCGATACGGATCGACACATCGTCAAATCGTAAGGCCTCGCCTCCCTCATAAAGTAAAAGTGGGATGTCACGATCTTGAGCTGCTTGCCGTAAGCTTCCATCTCGAAGTTCACTGTTTAAGATGACCGGTGCGCCAAAAGTTTGCGCGAGTTTTTTTGCTTCTTTGTTTTCAAGACTGACTCGGATCTGTGGTAAGTTCTTTCGGTAAATTGCACCCGTATGAAGATCAATACCCATATTGCATTTTGAGACGATCTCTTCAATAAAGATATGCGCGAGCCTTGCGCCTAAGGAGCCATTTTCAGAACCCGGAAAACAACGGTTAAGATCGCGGCGATCTGGCAAATAACGAGAGCGTGAGTTAAATCCAAAAACGTTTACGATCGGAATAGAAATCAAGACTCCAGAAAGATCGCGCAAAACTTTAAGTTTCAGAAGTCGACGAATGATTTCAACACCATTGATTTCGTCACCATGAATGGCGGCGCAAACAAATAGAACGGGCCCAGGTTTGTTTCCGACATGAACGTGAACCGGGACATTCATCTCGGTAAAATCATAAAGCCGAGCTACAGAGAGATTGATGGTTCGTTTTTGTCCTGGAGAAATCCACTGTCCCGCTATATGAAAATCACTCACGCCTGATTCACCTAACCTTTGCCTTTTGTTTTATTTTGATGAGGCTTATTGTTTTTTTCAATGTACTCAATGATTAATCCCGCGACATCTTTACCGGTTGAGCGCTCAATACCCTCTAAACCTGGCGAAGAATTTACTTCCATGACAAGCGGTCCATGATTGGATCTTAAGATATCAACACCCGCTACGTTCAGACCCATTGCCTTTGCTGCGCGAAGTGCTGTGCCTCGCTCATCTGGCGAGAGTTTTACAAGTCGGGCCGAGCCGCCTCGATGTAAGTTTGAGCGAAACTCGCCCTCTTTTGCTTTTCGAGCCATAGAAGCTACGACTTTGTCACCCACTACAAAACAACGAATGTCTTCGCCGCCTGCTTCTTTAATAAACTCTTGAACCAAGAAGTAGGCGTTGAGGCCTCGAAAGGCTTCGATCACGGATTCGGCTGCTTTATCGGTTTCGGCAAGAACGACACCCTTTCCTTGTGTGCCTTCTAAAAGTTTAACCACAAGCGGAGCACCGCCGACAGACTTCACAAGGTCTTGGGTCATTTTGGTAGAATGGGCGCAGCCTGTGACCGGCATTCCTATCCCTTTTCGGGATAAAATCTGGAGCGCGCGAAGTTTGTCTCTTGAACGTGCAATGGCAACTGATTCGTTGACACAGTATACGCCCATCATCTCGAACTGTCTGAGTACAGCGGTCGCATAAAAGGTAACCGATGCTCCAATACGAGGAATGATGGCATCAAAATCTTTAAGGCTCATACCCTTAAAGTGAATCGCAGGTCGAAGCGAGTTCACGTCAAGATAACAGGCCAAGGGATCAATCACCATGACCTCATGCCCTCTTGCCTCGGCTGCCTTGATCAAACGATCTGTTGAATACAACTTCGAGTTACGAGACAAAATTCCGATTTTCATTTGCCGCTTTACCTTTACTTCTTCGGGGGAGATTTTCGTGATCGATATTTTTCGGGAGTTTGCAGAAAGGATCGACCGGGATCAATACAAAAACGTCCTCGAATCGCAGTTCGACCCAATAGCATAGGAAATCCCATCAAATCTCGGTTTACTAACGTCACTTCAATAGGCCAGGTCTCATTGCCTATTTTAAGCAGGGTTCGGATCACGGGCCGATAGGTACTTAAGCCAATCGAACTGCGTACGACCCTTTTGCCGATAAGTTCAGCTTCAATGACGATATTTTTGCGCGCTATTTGGGGGTGCACTGAAAACCTGACTTTGTGTTTGCCGCGGCTTTGATAAAATTCGATGTTTTCGGCATGAAGCGCTGAGGTGCGTGCGCCCGAGTCTACCTTTACTCGGATTGCTTTTACATTAAGCTCAGGAAGCTCTACGACTTCGCGCCAGCCTATACGAGCCTTATCTTTTGTTTTTGATTTGGGACCGGATCCGGACTCTACCATGCTCCTGAGCATAACAAAGTGGGAGGCCGTTTCAACAGGCGTCATCTGGTTTATTCAAATCCAGACAAATAAATAGCTTCAGAGTTAAAGCGGCCGTTCGCCGATGGAGCGCATGAGCCTAATCCAGGCTAGTTTTGTTTCAAAAATAGTACGATCCAGAGTACGACGAACATCCCAGTACTCCCTTTCGGTCTGGATGACTTCAAGGTAAGACTTAATTCCCCGAGTGTAGTTCCGGCGTTGGTTCTGGTAGTTGCGGTCGCTCAGCTTTACCGTCTTATCAAGGAGGGCCAGCCTTTCTTTTTGCACCGTATAGTTATGATAAGCACTCTTTACTTCAGCCTCAGCCTGCCGCTTAAGACGCGAAAGTGCTAAGTCTTGCTGGGTCTTGATCGAGGCGGCTTGCCTGACCTCAGAACTGACTCTTCCACCTTCAAAAAGTGGAAGCGTTAACATGAGGCTTACATCCCACTCGACATCCTGAAGAACGCCCGGCCGAATAAAATAGTAGTTACCCATCACATCAACCGAGGGAAGATGCCCCGACCTTGCGACTTTAATCCCCTGCTCTGCACTTCGCCCCTGGAGTTGAACTTGCTGTAAGTCGGGTCGCTGCTCAAGACGGTCTAAAAAATACTTAAGATCAGGAGTGCTGCTGGGAAGTTCCAAATTGTCATGAAGCTGCTCAAACTCAAGACCCGGCACACGCGCCTCAAGATTTTCTTGCGAAGTGAGAAGTCCGTTTTTAGCAAGTAGAAGTTCTGAATCTGCAAGCGCAGCCTGCGATTGAGCCGAAAGCAAGTCAGCGCTGTCCGAGCGTCCAATGCGAGTTCTTCGAGTCAGCTCTTTCACTCGACTGTTGAGATTGGCAGAAAGCTCCGCTAAATTTTTTATTTCAGCCGAGTTGGCGAGATAATTATAAAAAAGCTCAGAAATATCGAGATACAAATTAAGTTCTTCTTGCTGGTAAGCCTTTTCCGCAAACTGGTATCCTAAATTGCTAATCTCAAGGCCTGCGTACTCGGATAAACCTCGAAAAAGAGGCTGATTCAACGTAAGGCGCGACGTACTTTGCGTGTTTTGCCGGAGCGAACTTAAAGTCGTGCCGGTTGGTGCCGGCGGCACATCCTGCTCAAGCCAAGTATAGGAATAATTTAGAGTCGGCATGAGTGCGCCACGAGACTGTCTTACGTTCTCATAACTTTGACTGAGATTTTGTTTTTGGATTTTAAGTGTTTCTGAACTTTCAAGAGCCATCTTATAAACGCTCTGTAGATCCATCGTCGCAACCGCACATAAACTGACGGTCGATCTAATTAATGCTGTTCGGAAAGTCTTCAGCACGAAGCGGGCCCCAATCTTTTGACAAATTCACAATAGTCTTAAAGGGTACCAAAGCCGAAAAACCGAAGCAAAAAAATTAAGCTTTTGTGGACATTGAAAATAAAAAAAGCCGGGTTTGACGCCCGGCCTTTCGTGTAACCGCAAAAAAATCAGCTACAAAAGAACTTAACAAAAATGGATTACATTTTAGTTTCAGTAGTTTCTTTTGTCTTCTCAGTTGCTTTAGTCGTTTTCTTAGCATTCTTTTTAGCATCTTTTGCATCTGTCGGAGCTGCAGTAGTTCCAGCAGGAGTAGTTGCAGTTTCATCTGCAGGAAGTGCAGTTGTTCCAGGAGCTGCAGGAGCAGTTTTGCCAGTTGTAGTCGTAGTTGTAGTCTCAGTTGTTTTCTTAGCGTGACCGTGTTGGTCAGCATGAGCAGAAACTGCAAAAGTGCCTACGAAAAGCGCAGCGGCTAACAATTTAGATACTTGCATGAAAATCTCCTTTAAGAGTTCAATCCAACAGAACCTTAATGCTCTGTTTAGTTGTGTTTGTTTCGCTAAAGCTACTCCTCGGCTTTACAGTTGCAACAGAAATCCTTAATTCGTTACGCACAAAATCGTAATTTTCCCACGGGACCTTCGTCATAGCACTCTCCCCTTGCTTGTCGGATGTGCAGAAAAGGTTTAGGCTTTTGATATGATTAAACTTAAAAATGTTCTGCAAGTGCTCGTCG
>CAZDFM010000128.1:5278-6947 GCA_964504465.1 uncultured Pseudobdellovibrionaceae bacterium
CGTCGTCATTGGATTAACTTCATGTGCCGTAGCTCCGACCTATGAAACGGTCCCGCTCAGTGAGGAGTTCGAAAGACAACTTTCGACTATCAGCGATGAGCGCGCTCGAATCCAGGTGGATCACGAAGACAAAAGATCGGTGCTTAAATCGATTGCAAAAATGCCGAGAGCTCAGGGTTCAGCCCTGCTTCAAGATTTAACTCTGCTTGAAAAAGACATGACGGCTCTTGAAGAACTCATTCGAAAACGCAATGAACGCTTGATTGATTTAAGCGGAAAACTTTCAGCTATTGCTTACAGTCACGAAAAAGTTAGACCCAATGACAAGATGTATGACGAAACGGGCAAACTTGTCTCTGAGTACGAAAAAGAAATCCCGTTAATCAATCAAGACATCAAAGCATATAGTGATGCGAGCAATGAGTTCGCCGCGATCGTGAATAACAAGAGCTTGTTTCGCTCTTTTAATGTGGGTGAAATCGACGAACGAATTAAAGAGGCCATTAGCAGCATCAACGCTTCGTTTTATAAATTCAAAGCGGCTTACGATAGAACTGCAAAAAACTTTGAACTCATTAGCGCTAAGCCGGGTCGCGACCCCGACAACATCCGCGCCATGAAAGAACAACTTCGCGCGATGAACCTGCAAGTTCGAACCCTCTCGGATAAGTCGCAGCAACTCAGCAAAATGCACGCAGTCTTCTTAGAGAAGTTTCAAGACCGTGCGAGTGTTAAAAACACCGACAAAGACTACGCGAGCTTTGTGCAGCTTAAGGGCGAATACGAGCAGGCTTTAAAACGGCTGGAACAAGTCGACAAAGATTTTCAGGCGGCATCACTCAAGTTTAACCGCTTAGCCGAAGCAAAGGGACGCTAAGACAGCTCTTCGGAGAAGCATTGCTCAATCTTTGCAACGATCTCTGTGAGCCGCTTACCGTCTCCTAAGTTTTCAAGGTCAATATTGTTCGCTAATGCGAAAAGAGTAAACTGCCCGTTTCTCAAATACACCAAAACCTCTGGGACCTCAGAGAGTTTTTTAAATTCTAAAAGTGCTTGTTTAAGTTTGGGCGGGCTTCGCCTTTTGAATCTTGTAAAGTAGAGCGAATTTTTCATCGTTTTCTTTACTACCCAAATGATCAAGCTTAAAGCGAGAGCCGTACCGCCAAGCCCGAGGATCATTCCAGCCGCCGAGGCGTCCTCGTAAAGGGTTGCATACCAGATGTAGACTGCACAAATAGGGAAACCTACGAAGAACACTAAGAGCGGGATTGATTCACTTGTGCTCGCGGTCCAAAAAATTTCTTGATATCTTTTTAAGTTTTTAACAGTGTAATAGACACCAGAGTATTGATTTCCAGACTCACCTACACTGTTTTCACCGTTAAAAAGTCCCCATTCTTTGTCTTCTGAACCCAGATTTCCCATTCGATAAACATCTAAAAAATTGAGCCTGAATGAAGAATAAAAGAACCGTCTACTTTCTTCATTCAGTAGCACGGCCGATGAAGGTTCTAGATTTGGAAGATAGGAAACCGAGAAAGCTTTAGGTGCAAGTCTGGATGAAAGCCTTCGTGCTTCAAGATCAACCAAACTCTTTGTTAACTTTCGGTGTCTCCATAATCCATAGAGCAGAATTAAAAAAGCAGAGGCGAAAACATAAGGGATCCAA
>CAZDFM010000129.1:0-6940 GCA_964504465.1 uncultured Pseudobdellovibrionaceae bacterium
CGCCAACAGCCTCTCTGCCTGTTAAGGCAGATTCCACTAAAGTAGTTCCACAACCACAAAAAGGATCGAGAACGCGATCGCCCTTTTTGGTAAAATGTTCAATTATTCTCCTTGGTAATTCTGGATGGTATTTTGCAAAATAGGGATGTATTCCATGAATTTTATGGAAGCCATTCTCGCCTGTAAATTGCCAATCACTGTATTTATTAAATAAATTTGTCATATTTTTCTTAAAATCATCACTCGCTCTCTTTTTATTAGTCTTCCTGTAGTATTACGGTTTACTTTTAACCTAATATTTTTCAATTGATGAAAAAAGAAAGTAACTAACTCAAAACCTACATTGTTAATAGCAATTTCTTGAAGGTACTGGCTCGTTGGGACATGTTCTCCTCTAATTGAATTGTCTCCTACAACCGATATGTAATAACCACCTGGTTTAAGTACTCTATAAGCTTCCTCTAATGACTTCTTCATATCATTAAAATAGTGCGACACAACAAAGGCACGATTTCGGTCTATTGTGTTTGTAGACGAGTTTAATTTATCTACAAATGAGTCAATCTCGCTATGTCCGACAACTACAGTATTACCAAAATCTTTTGATTTAATTGCTCGCTCAGTAATACCTATGTAGTCTCGACAGTGTTTTGCATATTCATCTGCTGATACAAGTCCTAGAATAAACAAGCTGTACTTGTGTGCCATTGCATAATCGATTGCATTTATATATGGAGGAGAAGTAACGATCAAATCAATAACATTGTCAGAAAGTTCAATTTTCTTTGCGCTAGACCCTACAACAGTTGCCTCGCCAGCATTAGCTCTTTTAGTATTTGAAAATTCTATGATACCCTTGATGTTTTTTTTGACCACAGTTTTAAAAATCACAAACGGGTCAGGAATAGATTGTTCAGTTTTATTTTTATCCTTACGGACTTTAATTTCTCTCTCGTTAAAGTAAGAACACTTTTTAATTATTGTCGAAAGACATGCGAGATAAAATTTCACTAGATCTGGTTTTGCATATTTTAAGATTGCTATTTTCAGCGCATACAGCGACATCATTGTTTCTTCTGGAAACCAAAATTTCCAATTTCCATGAAGATCAGCATCGTAACCTTTTGGTAATTCTTTTCGATTTTTCTTAGCATTTTTTATAATAAGTTCTAAATCTTCCAAAATACTCGATTCACTAACATTAGCTCCAGAAGTTGTCTTTGCTTCAGTTAGTAGTTGGGCTAAGGGATTTATATCAATTCCATATGCCTTATATCCCAAAACAGCAGCTTCTACTAGAGTGGTTCCACAACCACAAAACGGATCTAGGACGGTTGAACCTTTCTTTAGATTAGCAAAATCGAAAGCCCATCTTGGAATTTGTGGAATATATTTTGCAGGGTAAACATGTAAACCATGCGAATAGTCTCTTACATGTTTTGCAATAGAGGAGTTAAAGCTATATGTTGCTCCTACCGGTATATTTGAGCTAGGGAACTGGTCGACTTCGAAATGAAAGCTTGATTCAGAAAGTAGACTAGGCTTTTCCTTTATTTGTAATTCATCAGGATATGTTTGATCTTGAATGAGTTTAAGTATCTTGCTCTTGGGGTATTTTCTGTGGCCCCGAGCACCAATTCGAACAGCGGTAAAAGTCCCGTCGCTATCCCAGCGACGAAGCGTGTTAATGTGCACTCCAAGTAGTTTAGATGCCCCATTTATATTTAAAAATTCTTGATCGTTTTTCATAACTAACTAAAACTACCCATTCGCACAACTTTCATTATACTCTGTTTAAATTAAATTCACTTGTGGATAAGTAAATAACCTTATTTTTTAAAAACAGATTTGATTTGATACTTGAGATGATTTGGCGTTTTTCTTCAATCTCGCCGTTTTCTAAAATGAATTTTAAGTAGTTTCTTGTATCAATATCAGATACCATTAACCGACTCTCTTCTTTTAGAATCATTTTTTTAAACTTTTTATATCTAGTAATTTCTTTTTGCAGTTGAGGAAGAATAGAGAGATCATTAATATCTATTTCTTCCAAGATTTTATTTAGCTGTTTAATTAGATCAACTTCATTTAAATAACCACACTTACAGCTCTTATCTCGAACTCGGGTACATCCGTAGTAAACATGCCTATTTACCGAGCCGTCTTTAAGTTTCTTAAATTTTTCATCGGCCGTAATACCTGAGCCACATAGGCCACAGGTCATTTATATGAGCAATGTGGAGCAAGGAAAGAAAAATCCCACCCTCACAACGATGGAGAAGATTGCCAATGTGTTGGGAGTCTCAACTGAAGAGCTTTTGAAATAATTATGAGCACTGCCACCCAAAATTTAAATAAGACAAAAGAAAACGAGCGCACTGAGCTACATCGTGCAATTTGGCAAATCGCAAACGATTTACGAGGAAGCGTAGATGGATGGGATTTTAAGCAGTACGTGCTTGGAATGTTGTTTTATCGCTTCATCAGTGAAAACCTTACTAATTATATTAATGCTGATGAACGTCGTGCAGGTAAGAAAGATTTTGATTACGCGAAACCTTCAAATAAAGAAGCTGAATTTGGTCGAGCTGATACAGTTAAAGAAAAACTTTTCTATTCCGACTGGATATTCAAGGCTAAAGATAAAATCTGGATTATTGATACCAAGAAAGGCACAACGGCTGAACTTGCCGATACCGCTTATAAAGCTGAGGCGCTCCAAGAATGGCTTAAGGGAAAGAAAGGTCTAGTAGGAGGAATTACGGTGCAGGATGGACCGAATGGCTGGAAATTAAACTCAAATGCCAAATACTCTTATTCAACCACACTTAAGGGCTGGACCGCGCTCAGAGACTTATTAAACTAGGTTCTAGTGTTCGTGAGTGTGTTCTGCACTTCCTTTCATAGATGAATAGATCGCTGGATTTTCTTCACCTGTTACTTCAAGCACTGCCCATGCGCCTTTGTTCATACGAGCAAGGGCATGATCTACGAGGAGATATTTGCCTGGCACGTCGAGAGTAAACTCTACGATGCTTGATCCGCCTGGAAGCACGGCCGTCGTCTGCACATTCTTTTCTATAGATCCTCCGATGTTTCCTTCTGGATAGACTGTATCAAAGATTTCTCCGATAACATGGAATGAGGAGATAAGATTAACACCGCCATTGCCGACGTAGATGCGGATTTTTTCGCCTACTTTTGCGTGCATACGCGGAGCACCTTCGATCTTGCCGTTGAAGACAACATAGTTAGGATCTCCATCAAGAAGCGCGTTCGAGTCAAATGCTACGAGACCTTTTTTGCCAAGCTGACCAACCGTGTAAAGCTCGCCTTGGACGATATAAAACTCTTTATCCACTTTCGGCAGTCCTTCTTTTGGATCAACCAAGATCAGTCCGTACTGACCATGCGAATTGTGTGTAGAGACGTTTGGCATAGCGCAGTGGTAGATATAGAGGCCGGGGTTAAGCGCTTTCCAGCGGAATGTTTTTGTCTCGCCAGGGAGCACTTCTGTAAGTGATGCGCCTCCGCCTTGCCCTGTTACAGCATGAAGGTCGATATTGTGGTGATGCAAACTTGTTGGATCATTCGTAAGCGTGAGTTCTACCGTATCACCTTCGCGAATGCGGAGCATTGGTCCAGGAGTCTGGCCGTTATATGTCCAGTAGTTGTAGGAAATACCAGGTGCGATTTCAGCGATAACTTCCTTTACATCCAGGTGGATCCGAACGATGCCGTCGGCATCGGGTTTTTGTGGCTCAGTCGGAACGGCAGTAGGATCTGCTCCAATATCGGCGACCCGCTCAAACTTATTTTCATACAAAAAGAAATCAAGGATTTTATTGAAAGGAATAGACGCAGGAACGCCGCCTGGGGCATGTGAGTGCATAAAGGCTGGCATAGCGAATGTCGGGGGATAGGTGCGATTGGCTATGAGTCCAGCAAAGAAAGCTATTACAAAAAGACATAACGGAATAAGTACCGCCTTGTGCTTAAAAAAACGCATAAAGTGAGTGCGTTTTTGAAGCTGATACAAAATAAAAATGACGGCAACGGCTCCGACTATTGCTGATACCAATTCAAGAAGCATGTATGTAAGCATAATTTTATTTTATCACTAATAAAAGTTTTTCCACATTTGCTATCCGTGTGGCCGCGGGAGTATACTGATAATCCAACTAGTTGCATAGTTTCGCAACTATGAAATTAGTATACTCCATAGCGTATGTCGGACGCAATAGGGGGAGGAAATGATATATGAATACATATGTAAAAAATTGGTTCAAGTTCGTGCTCGGGTTCATTGTGTGCTTACTTATTCGCCTTATTCCATTTCGTCCTCCGAATATCGAACCGATCATGGCAGCCGCTATGCCGTTCTCTCGGGCGTATGGAAAAGTTGCAGGATTTTCCTTTGCTTTCGGGAGTATGGTCCTCTTTGATCTCATCGTAGGGAAAGTAGGGGTATGGACGTTCATTACTGCGTTTGCCTACGGGTTAGTAGGGCTTAGTGCGGCATATTATTTCAAGAATAAGAAAAACACGGCCTGGAATTATGCAAAGTTCGCGATCATTTCCACCATATTTTTTGATGCAGTCACTGGCTTTACTATCGGACCGATCTTTTTTGGTCAGCCGTTCATTGCCGCCGTTCTTGGACAGATCCCGTTTACGGCAATGCATCTTCTCGGAAACATATCATTCGCACTCATTCTCTCTCCTGCACTCTATGCCTTTGTGATTGAAAACAAAAAATTCGAGTCTCCGCGCTTACTTATTAACCTTAACCCAAAACACCTATGAAAAAAGTACAAGAAGAAAAAATCACAAGCATACAAAAACGCGACGGCTCGATCGTTCCTTTCGATGCCTCTCACATTACACAGGCAGTTTTTCGAGCACTTTCCGCTACAGGCGAAGGAGGAGAACCTGAAGCAGAGCGTGTTAGCGCCGCAGTTATGAAGTCCCTCTTTGCTCTTAAAAAGGAGCGTAAGGAAAAGTATTCTGTTCCTCACGTAGAAACTATCCAAGACGTTGTCGAGAACGAGCTTATTGCCGCACGTTTCAGTCAGACAGCAAAGGCATACATTCTCTACCGTAAAGAGCGTGAGCGATCCCGAAAAGAAAACGGTATGGTTTCGGACAAGGTAAAGAAGCTCGTCGCCGAAAGCAAGCAGTATTTCCGTAATCCGCTTGCCGAGTTCGTCTACTACCGCACCTATGCCAAGTGGATTGCCGAGGAAGGCCGCCGAGAGACATGGATCGAGACAGTGGACCGCTATGTGAACTTCATGAAGGAAAATCTCGGTTCGGGTTTTACGCAAAAAGAATATGAGGAAATGCGCGAAGCGATACTTAAGCAAGAAGCAATGCCTTCGATGCGTTTGCTCCAGTTTGCAGGCAAAGCAGCCCGCAAGCAGAACGTCTGCGCCTACAACTGCTCATTCATCGCGCCGAAGTCATTCCAGGACTTTGCCGAGATTATGTATATCTCCATGTGTGGTACAGGTGTAGGATTTTCTGTTGAAAGTGAGAATGTTCAGGCGTTGCCACAGATACAAAAACAGACTGGAAAAAAATTACCAACTCACGTTATCGCTGATAGCCGCGAAGGCTGGGCTGACGCGTTCGCTCTTGGGATGAAGACATGGTACGAAGGTTCCGATATAGATTTTGATTTCTCCGAGATCCGTCCCGCAGGTTCGCGCCTCAAGACTATGGGAGGAAAGAGTTCCGGTCCTGACCCGCTTCGTTCTCTGCTCGCATTTACTCGTGAACGTATCTTGCGCCGCCAAGGTAGACGGCTTTCAAACATCGACGCTCATGACATCATCTGCAAGATCGGCGAATGCGTGGTTGCCGGTGGTGTGCGTAGAAGTGCCATGATCTCGCTTTCCGATCTCGATGACGAAGCGCTCCGCGATGCCAAGAAAGGCCAGTTTTATTTCACCGAAGGACAGCGAATGCTCGCTAACAATTCCGCCGTCTATCTTTCAAAGCCAGACACTCAGACGTTTCTTGATGAATGGACGGCGCTCGTAAAGAGCGGCTCTGGCGAGCGAGGCATTTTCAATCGTGGTGGCCTTGCACAAACACTTCCAGAGCGACGCCTCAAGCAGTGGCCTGGCGGCATCTATCCATCGTTTGGAACCAATCCATGCGGTGAGATCATTCTCCAGTCAAAACAATTTTGTAATCTTTCGGAAGTCGTTGCTCGCGCGGAAGATACGGAAGAAACGCTTCTCAAAAAAGTGCGCGTTGCCGCCATGCTCGGCACATATCAATCCGCGCTTACATATTTCCCATACCTCTCCCGCGAATGGAAGAAGAACTGCGAAGCCGAGCGTCTCCTTGGAGTTTCCATCACTGGTCAGTGGGATTGCCCGCTTGTGCGCGATCCAAAAATGCTCGAGAAAATGAAGGCCGTTGCTATTGAGACGAATAAGAAGTTTGCCAAACGTCTCTCTGTTAGCGCATCTACTTGCATCACGTGTGTAAAACCATCAGGCACTGTTTCGCAGACTGTCGATTGCGCGAGCGGCATGCACCCACGCCATGCGCCGTACTACATCCGTCGTATCCGCATTTCTGCCACCGATGCGCTTTTCAAGATGCTTAAAGATCAAGGTGTGCCGTATTTTCCAGAAGTGGGTCAAACGCTGGAAAATGCTACGACATTCGTTCTCGAGTTTCCTGTCAAAGCTCCCGACGGCGCAATCTGCAAAGATGATGTTTCTGCGATCGATCAGCTTGAACACTGGAAGATTGTAAAGAAGCATTACACCGAACATAATCCATCGGTCACTATATCAATCGGTGATGATGAGTGGATCAAAGTTGCAAATTGGATATATGAAAATTGGGATCTTGTCGGAGGGTTATCATTCCTTCCTCGTTCAAATCATGTATATCAGCTCGCACCATACGAAGCCATCAA
>CAZDFM010000130.1:0-6926 GCA_964504465.1 uncultured Pseudobdellovibrionaceae bacterium
CAACCCAATCTTCGCCTTCACCTATTAATGCTAAAGCTAAATGGCTCAAAGGAGCTAAGTCGCCAGTTGCACCGACACTTCCCTGTTGCGGGATCACGGGGATGACATCTTTGTTAAGACACTCAAGAATTTTATCGATGACTGCGGTTCGAATTCCAGAGTGGCC
Organism: uncultured Pseudobdellovibrionaceae bacterium; assembly: GCA_964504465.1. Classification (GTDB taxonomy): domain Bacteria; phylum Bdellovibrionota; class Bdellovibrionia; order Bdellovibrionales; family UBA1609; genus CAZDFM01. Next base: position 167 of record CAZDFM010000130.1, read on the forward strand.
ACGCGCTAAGGCATTCGCTCGAAGCATCATAATTGCGCGAGACTCTGATTTTTTAAACGGATCACCTACTCCAACGGAGTGAGAGCGAATCAGGTTTTTTTGCAGTTCAATGATGTCGTTCTTTGAAATCTTGACTGAAGAGAAAGCCCCAAAGCCCGTGTTGACACCATACATGGTGTCACCTTTTTCGATTCGGCCCGTGATATAGCTTCTTGAGGATTCTACTTTTTTTCGCGCCGATTCGGCCAACTCTACGGGAACATTTTCTTCGGTTCTTGAAACTGACCAAAGTTGATCAATTCGAACACTCTCACCATCAAGACGAATCATGCGCGGCTCCTCTATAAGAAAAGCTTTTTTTATGGTTCGACTGTTAGTTTGGCAACGGCTATTTGATGGATTTCAATTGCGAAACGCGGTCCGCATAATCGCCCTTAAAGACGTAGCTCCCTGCGACGAGGACGTCCGCCTCTTTTAACTGTATGGCCGTCTCGTTGGTGACGCCACCGTCGACTTCAATCAAAGCCGTGCGTCCAATTCTGTTCAGTTCAGCTCGAACTCGCGAAATTTTGCTGACTTGATCCGTCATAAAACTCTGCCCCCCAAAGCCAGGGTTCACCGTCATAATGAGCACTAAATCCACAAGAGGTAGATAGGGAAAGATATGTTCAACAGGAGTTGCGGGCCTTAAGGTAATTCCCGGTTTCATTCCAAGCTCACGAATTTTTTTAAGCGTAGTTTCTACCGCTTTTGTCGCCTCTACATGGATTGTTAAGTAATCAGCTCCGGCTTTAGCAAAATCTTCGATGTATTTTTCTGGATCATCAATCATGAGATGCACATCTAACGGAAGTTTGGTGACAGGGCGCAAAGATTTAACAACAGGTGCACCAATGGTAAGGTTTGGCACAAAATGACCATCCATTACATCGACGTGAACCCAATCGGCGCCGGCTTTTTCTAAAGCCTTGATCTCTTCTCCGAGCTTTGAAAAGTCAGCTGACAAAATACTTGGCGCCACTAAAAACTTACTCACCCCAGACCTCACCGACTTCAACTTTTTGACCTTTAATGTATTCTGACACGGGCATTTTTCCTCGAGACTCAGGTTGCAAGACTGTTATTAACAGAGCGCCTTCGCCTGCGGCTACTAAAATTCCATCTTGAGAAACCTTGAGCACCTTGCCCGGAGTTCCCCGACTCGAATCCACCTGGGTTTCGAGAAGTTTTAAAATTTTTCCGGACCGAGTGGTAAAAGAGCCTGGCCCCATTTTCAAGCCGCGAATTTTATTTCGAATTGCGCTTGCACTGAGCTTCCAATCAATTTTGCTCTCGGTCTTTTCAAGTTTGTGAGCGTAAGTCACAAGTGATTCATCTTGCACGGTAGGTGTTAGGTTTCCACGAAGATAATCCATAAATTCGATCGCTAAAAGATCTGCGGCAAGTGGCTTCATTTTCTCAAGCATTTGAAGCGCGTCTTCGTTTTGGATTTTAATTTTTCGTGTTCCCAGAACATCGCCCGCATCAAGCTTCTTGACGACAACTTGAAGGCTCACGCCTGTCTCTTGATCGCCGGCCATGATCGCTCGCTGAATGGGAGCAGCTCCTCTCCACCGTGGAAGTATACTTGCGTGTACGTTCACGACTTTTTTAGGAAACAAATCTAAAAAACTTTGTGAGAGAATTTGACCATAAGCAACGACTACTGCCGCCTCAGCTCGCCACTCTTTAAGCTGTTCAATATTTTCTGGGGTACTCACCTTTTCAGGCGTAATAACTGGAATGCCATGCGCCAGTGCTAAAGTTTTAACCTCAGACGCTTGAAGTTTCATATTACGACCAGCGGGACGGTCGGGCTGAGTAACCACTCCGACGATATGAAAGTGTTCATCTTTAAGCATAGCTTCAAGACAAAAAGCTGCAATGTCGGGGGTGCCTAAAAAAACTGTACGAACTGTACTCACGGTCGCTCTCGCTTATGCTAGAAATAAAACCTGAAATAACACCGGTGTCTTATTTTTCTAGCACTTAAACGCGGGCTTCGTCAGCTTCTTCCTCATCTTGATCTTCACCAGGCTTCGGATAACCAAATTTTTTGATTTTTGATTTAATTCGGTTCGATTTAATTGGGCTTAATCGATCAATAAAGAGCTTCCCGTCTAAATGATCAATCTCGTGCTGAATACAAATTGCGAGTAACCCGTCGGTCTCAAATTCCATGGGTTTGCCGTCAATGTCCAAGGCCTTTACTTTGATATGTTCGGCACGTGTCACAGTCTCGTAGAAAGTAGGCACACTCAAACAACCTTCGTCGTAAGTGGTCTTGCCCTCTTTTTCGATAATTTCAGGATTAAAAATTACTAAAGGCATAGGAACTTTTTGTTCAAGCTCAGTCATACTCTCAATGTCGTAACGCCCTTCTTTGGTAGGCCGAACGTCGATCACAACTAAGCGAATCTGATGGTTCACTTGGGCTGCCGCTAAACCAATTCCTTTAAAGTCGTACATCGTTTCAAGCATGTCTTTTGCGAGTTGCTGAAGTTCAGGGGTGACCTTAGAAACGGGCAAACCCTTCTTTCGCAAACGTGGATCTGGATATTTTAAGACTTCAAGTACGGACATCAGCTCTCCTCAAAACGCATGACTAGCAATGATTATACGCCTTTTGGAGCGATTTTACCAGTGGATTCGCCTCTAAAGACTTTTCCAAGCACTCGATATGACTCAAGTTTATCGCTTGAGTCGAAGCAGTAGAAAGATCGCCAGAGCTAAGCCCGCGATATTGGGCGCCCATGCCGCGACGATGGGGTACATCACTCCATGCTTTCCGAGTGTGATTGCAGAGCTGTAACCTGCCCAATAAGTGAATGCGAGCCCCACACAAATTCCGATTCCAACGAATGCGCCGCCTGATCTTTGGCTATTGACTGAAAACGGAATGCCAAGCAAAGACATCACAAAAGCTGCAAACGCGAATCCAAACTTTGCCTGGTAATCCACTTCGTATTTAAGTGTGTCGAGACCGGCTTCTTTATTTTTAGCGATAAACTTTTTTAAGTCTTTAAGGCTCATCACATCCGATGCCCGAGCCGAGGATTGAAGATCCGAAACCTCTTCATTCACTTGAATAATTTTTCGATTAAAACTTTGGGACAGCGGAAAGCCAGAGTTCTCTCGAAACAAAGTGACAGTTCCTCGTGATAAGGACCATTTGGTTCCGTCTAATTTTACGTCCCGGGCGGTTATCATTTGGACAAGTTCCCAAGCTGAATCAAAATAATAAAGAGTGAGTCCTTGGGCGCGACGTTCTTCAGCGTTGAGCGTTTGAATGTTGAAAAGTACATTCTCTGAGCGATACCAAATTTTATTCTGCGTAATCGTCGAATACATTCCCGGAGTTTTTTTAAGTTCGACGTAATAAACGAAGTTCTTTTTGTCCTCAAAGCGCGGAAGAACTCGATCACCTAACCAAAATGAAAAAGCAGACAAAAGCGCAACTAAAACTAAAATTGGCGCACTTACTCGCGCCAAACTCATTCCAACCGAGTAGAGAGCTACGAGCTCAGAATTTCGATTGAGAGTTGAAAGGGTAAACACGGTTGCAAGCAGACAGGCCACCGGCAGCAACTGATAAACGATAGAAGGAGTAAAATACGCGTAGTAGCGCATTAAAGCGTCAGTACCTGCGTCTGAAAAGCGCGATGCGAAGGATAGAAAATCAACTGCAAGAAAAAGAGTCACAAATACGAGAAGACCGCCCAAAAAGAAAACGATAAAGATTCGGGCAATATAGCGATCGATCAGATTGAGCATGACTTAATAAAATCGGATTGACTGCGTTTTGCAAACATCGTTTACTCTTCCTATGGCTTTGCGCGTCTTACTCGCTGACGAAAGTAGCACTATCAAAAAAGTTTTCCAATTGGCCCTGCAAGATTTTGCAGTGGAGGTTCAGCCCGTTAATGTTGGCCTGGACGTTCTCACCGTCGCTCGCAAATTTCAACCCGATATTATTTTTGCGGACGTTCTTTTACAAAAAAAGAACGGATATGACGTAAGTGCTGACATTAAGCATGATGGCCAACTGCAAAGCACCCCTGTCGTGCTTATGTGGAGCGGTTTTATGGAACTTGACGAAGATAAATACCAGGCTTCACAAGCCGATGGTCATCTTGAAAAGCCATTTGACGTTAAAACTCTTCGCGCGTTGATTCACGACCTGGTTCCTAAGACAAAAAATCAAAAACTCTCTGGTTTTTTAAGTTTTCCAAAAATGCCCGAGTTTATTAACGACGGCAGCCTTAAGCCAACCGGAGCACCGAGTCCTCAAGCACAAGCTGCAAAACCTCAAATTAGTGAGACTGAAGTGGCGCAAGTTAAAGCGGCGCGTGCCGGAGCTTCTGCACCTGCTGAAAGCAATTGGAATATGGACGATTTCGATCCGCCTCCTTCTGCGGTTTCAAATCAAAATCCAGAAGAGAACTTTAAAGCGGTTCCACTTCCAAGTGCACGCGAGGAACGACCGGTTGAACTTGATCCGCAAGATGAGGCCAACCAGTTCTTAAAAGATGATGAAGACGACAATCGATGGCAGCGACACGATTTAGGTCGTTTTCAAATTAAAGAAGACCTTGTAAGCCTCGAAACAGAAGATCCGGTTTTGTATACGCCCGAGCCTCAGGCTCCGACCGCAAAACGACCAGCACCACAAAGCCAAGAAGCGATTTCGATCGAAGACGATGATCAACTCGGCCATTCTGAAATTCGAACCCTAGATTTGGGACCTGACTTAGCCGAGGATTTAGAAATTGAAGCTCCTCAAGCAAAAGTAGAAGAGCCCGCCCTTGCTCGTCCTGGCGCACTCTCAGAAAAACAACTTGAAGCCATTATTCGATCACAAAGCAAAGAAATCATCGAGGCCGTGGTTTGGAAGATCGTTCCCGAAATCGCCACGACAATCATCGAACGCGAACTCAAGCGGCTTTTGGACGAACGCGACCAACCTCAACACTTTTGAGTCGTAAATGAAAATTTCTGAGCTCATTAAATTAGCGCTCCAAGAAGATATGCCCGAAGGGGACATTACGACAGATTCAATGGGAATCGAGTCCCGTATTGGCCGTGCACAACTGGTTGCAAAAGAAGATCTCGTACTTTCTGGAAGAAGCTTATTTGAAGCCACCTTTACTCAACTTGATCCCGAAATTCAGATCAAATGGCAGTTTAGAGACGGCGACTTGATTCTTAAGGGGCAAACAGCCGCAAGTCTAAAAGGGAATTTAGTTTCGATTATCAAAGCCGAACGCACGGCGCTTAATTTTTTGGGCCACTTAAGTGGTATCGCAACATATACCCGCTGTTTTGTTAAAGCCTTGGGCGAAAGCACCACCAAAATTTTAGATACGCGCAAGACCATGCCGCTTTACCGTGAGCTCGAAAAGCGAGCGGTTAAAGATGGCGGCGGCACCAATCACCGGCTCAATTTAAGCGACGCCATCATGATCAAAGAAAATCATATTCGTCTCGCGGGCGGCGTTGAAAAGGCAGTCTCACAAATTCGTGAAACTCTCCCGATGGCCATTACTTTAGAGTGCGCTTCTAAAGAAGAAGTACAAACCGCAGTCCGTTTACAAGTCGGCCGTATTCTCCTCGACAACATGAGCGACGAGTTAATGGCCGAGTGTCTTAAACTTATTCCCGGAAGCATTGAAACTGAAGCCAGTGGAAATATGAACCTTGATCGCGTAAGCGGTCTATCAAAGATGGGTTTAAATTTTATCAGCGTCGGCGCCCTCACCCATTCGGCCCCGTGCGCCGATTTTAGCCTTCTGTTTGATTGGTCTCAAGCAGAGCCCTCCGCTAAAGAAACCGAATGACCCAATTAAGGATGAAAAATGATTGAACAAGGAATCGGACTGATCACAAAATTTTGGGCAGAATCTAAAGGGATTGAAAACACCTACATTGACGAAATTCCTTCGACCAATGATCTCGCAAAACAGAATATTTTGTCTGAGACTGAAGCCTTTAAGATTTATATTACCGACCATCAAACCAAAGGCCGAGGCCGGGGTACAAACACTTGGATCAATCCTAATCCTGGCCAATCCTTACTTTGCACTTGGTCTTTAAGCTTACCTTCTGCGCCCAATCACACCACAGGTCCAAGAGTAGGACTTGCGCTGTTAAAAGCGACTCAAGACTGTTGGCCCAGCTTAGCATGGAGTTTAAAAGCTCCGAACGACCTCTATTTAGGTGCCGGAAAAGTTGCAGGTCTTCTAGTTGAGACGGTAAGTCACGGAAAACAACATCGCCTTATTGTGGGCGTCGGGATGAACATCGCGGCGGCTCCAAGTGAAATTGAAAATGCGACCTATGTGATGAGCGAAGAAGGTGTTGGAAGTGCACTCGGAGACGAGCGATGGTTTTGTTTCTTAGATCTTCTGAACGAGCAAATTTTAAAACTTCGTGAAAATACGGGTAAAACTTTATCCGAAGAGGAGCGCTCCCAACTCTTAACCGCTATTAACGCAAATCCTTTAAGACCGGCGCTGCTAGTGGATGTTTCTCCTGACGGAGATTTGATTGCAGAAGAGCAGCGCTTTTCTTGGCTTGATCTTTAAATTTAAGGGAGGCCCTTGTGGCTCTTGTGTATTCGCCCCCGGCCGAAAAAGGAAAAATCTTTTCTGACTTTCAGCTCAACACTGTTCAAGGGAATAACTTTAGCACTCAAAGTATTCCAAGTTCTGAAGCCGTCGTC
>CAZDFM010000131.1:0-6915 GCA_964504465.1 uncultured Pseudobdellovibrionaceae bacterium
ATTCGGCTGCGCTGGCGCAGGCGGCGGGCACCAAGCATCCCTTCGTTACGGCGCTATCACTTGCATTACCAACTGCAGTTCAAGCGGTTCCTTTTAAAGATTTGGAGTTGAGAGCGCAACCCGTACTAACTGATCTCGACAGTCCTGTATATGCCGTTGCGCCTTCAGGTGACACACGCTTATTTATTGTTGAGCAATCAGGACAAATCTTAATTTTAGAAAACGGCACGAAGCTAAAAACTCCATTTCTAAATATTGCCAAATTAATTCGTTCAGGTGGCGAGCAAGGTTTATTGGGATTAGCATTTCACCCCGATTACGCTAACAACGGTCGCTTCTTTGTAAACTACACGGATCGAAACGGGGATACCCGTATTGTCAGCTATAAAGTTTCGGCAAATAATCCCAATTTGGCAGATGCAAACTCGGCTCAGATTTTACTCGGGATCGACCAACCATATGGAAATCACAATGGGGGTTGGATCGGTTTTGGACCTGACGGATACCTTTACATCGCAACTGGTGATGGCGGAGGCGGTGGAGATCCTGATGACAATGCTCAAAATAAAAATTCGTTGCTAGGGAAAATCTTAAGAATCGATGTCGATGCGGCAACTCCTTATGCGATTCCTGAAGACAATCCATTTTCAAACGGTGGCGGGTCGCCCGAAATTTTTGTTTACGGGATGCGGAACCCATGGCGCCTTGCTTTCGATGGAACTGATCTTTACCTTGCTGATGTTGGACAATCGCAGCTTGAAGAGATCTCAGTGATTACGACTTCTGATGCTGGTGCGAATTTAGGCTGGCCTATTATGGAAGGTAGTGAATGTTACCGATCTGACAATTGCGCGACCAAAGGACTCACTGTTCCTGCATACGAATACACTCACGACGAGGGTTGTTCGCTTACCGGCGGTTTTGTTTATCGTGGAAGTGCAATTGCCGAACTTCAAGGCCATTATTTCTTTGCGGACTATTGCACGGGCTTAGTGCGTTCATTTGTTTACGTGAACGGCGAAGCTACTCAGGTTACGGATTGGACTTCTCAGTTTGTGAACCTTGGAAACATCACTTCTTTTGGTGTTGATAGCCAAGGGGAGCTTTATATGACGACCTCTGATGGGACACTTTACAAGATTGTCCGCGCAAATTAATGCAGTTCGTTCGTACATTTTGAGACATGTATTGAAATAGGACGAAAAAAAATCAGAAAAAGTTTCTGAAAACATTCTTCTTAAACCTATTTAATTGAAGGTGACCAAAATAAACTGAACACGTTTTGGTCACCCCCCTAGCTTTGTATAAATTGTTTTACAGTCTTTTTAGGATTGGCCACTCGGGCTCATTTGTTTTTCATTTCGCTCACTTACAAGCCTGCTAAACTTTAGAAATGGCACACAATCAAAGTTTTCTGAAAAAATCAAAGTTGCTTTCGCTAACAAGCTTAGTCTTATTTTTGATGCTCGCATCTTGTACTAAGTTTCAATCGGCAGCTCCCAGGGGCATTGAGGAGCTATCCTCAAGTGGGGGAGAAGAGCCTCTTAGCTTTGATCGATCTTCACTTCCTGTTTACGTTTCAACGAGTTTTACTTTGAATGGGCTTTGTATCTCTGGCAGCGCAGTTTTACTTGAAATTCAAGACTCGGTCGAACTTTCGCCAAGTTGTACCGATGGTCACTTTGCGACTGATATTCCTTTAGGTGGTGTTGATGGACCTAAAGTCATTAAAGTTTCGCAAACTGATTCGAACGGGCGTCTGTGGCAAGACAGCGTGACTGTGGTTAAAGATTCTACACCGCCGATGCTTGCGATCATTAATGTTGTACGCAGTCAATCCGGTGTGGTGATCAATGGAACTTGCGAATCCGGAATGCCAATTGGTTTTGCGGGCGACATCGTTTCAGCAACCAACTTACTCTGTACTTCGGGAACTTTTCAAGTTTCTGCCGTACTCTCACCAGGAGACGGCAGCAAAAATTTAAGCATTCTACAAGTGGATCAAGCAAGCAATAGAGCACAAGCTGACCGTGTATTCGGAGTTGATACCTCTGCTCCGAATGTAACAGTAACAGCTCCTGCAAATAATGCTCAATTTGAAGATAGCTTCTCTGCGCGCGGTACCTGTGAATCAGGGATCGATGTAGTCATGTCTGGAACAGGATTAGCTTCATCGGTAGCGGGACCTTGCTCAAACAGTCAGTTTAATATTAATGCGAATCTTTCGGCGGGATTAGGAAACAAAGCGATCAGCTTCACACAAACAGATGCTTCTGGGAATGTGGGTCGAATTAATTTAAATCTTATGAGGATAGCGGCGACCGGGAATGCGCCGGTCATCAGCATATCTGCACCTGCAGTCAACACCGTCGCAAAAGCGGGTCTGACGGTTATCGGAACTTGTACGAGCGGTTTAAACGTTGTGGTCTCAGGCGCAGTGAGTGTGGGAACTACGGTATCTTGTGCAAATGGAAGTTTCTCAGCACCGATTACTTTTTCAAATGGAGAAGGAAACAAAACAGTAACCTTAACTCAAACGAATGCCCAGGGGCAATCGAGTTCTTCGTCTCGTAACTTCATCAAGGATTCTGTTAACCCGGTCATCAGCATTATTAATCCAGTCGCGAATGCGTTTGTTGGCAATACTGTTACCGTAAACGGCGCTTGCGAAACCGGAATCACAGTTGTTCTTTACGGAACTGGAACCACAGGCAATTCATCTGCCAACTGTGTAAATGCTCTCTATTCGGGCGTTGTCACTCTCACTGTGGGTGACGGAAGCAAAGAAGTGCGAACCGGCCAAACAGACTCTGCGCAAAACTCGGGTGTAGCTGTTGTGACTGTAAGACGCGACAGTGTTGCTCCGATCATCACGATCTCTTCTCCGGCTGCAGGTACCTTAGCAACCAACGGACTCACAATAACAGGTAGCTGCGAAAATGGTTTACCAGTTGTTGCATCTGGAGCGGGAGTTTCAAGTACCGTTCAGGCGAATTGTGCTTCACAAAAATTTTCGCTCGCAGTGGTGTTTTCGAGCGGGGATGGAACTAAAGCAATTACTCTCACACAAACTGACGGCGCCGGAAATAAAGGAACAGTTTCTAGAAACTTCACTAAGGGTGCTCCTCCGGCAATTAACGGAAGCCTTCTTTATGCGCAGAACTGCGCTCAATGTCATGATCCCTTGGCGAATTCGACTAAACTAGATCGAACAGCGGCGCAAATCGATGCGGCACGATTAGCGGTTCCAGCAATGAAAGGCACGCCTAGCGTTTTTGCGCTTACCTCAGCTGAAATCCAAGCGATTGCCCAAGTTTTAAAGACCACGACAACTGACCCCGGTATGAATCCGTTCTTGTGTCAGGCGGGTGCGCAGCCTCAAGCCGAAAGACTTCAACGTTTAGCAAAAAGCGAATATGTAAATAGCCTTCAAAGCTTATTTAGTGGAGTTGTAAGTCTCAACGAGCTTTCAGAAGAACTCGCGCTTGTCCCCGAAGAAGTAAACCAAGCCAATCCTTTTGACCGCGGAGCTGATTCGATGAGCCTTGGTTTAGTTCAAGGGCAGAATAAAGTTTCGATTCGAATCGCAAGTCTTGTGACTTCGAACACCACAAAAATGAACGCAATATTCAGCGAAAGTTGCTTTACCGCTAATCCGGTCACTGACACATGTTTGACAACTTTTATTGATCGGTTCGGTGCTAAAGTTTATCGACGTCCAGTTAAGACCACAGAGCGTGCACCACTGATCGCTGCATATAAAATTGGTAGCACACGAGCAGAAAGTTCTGCGATGATTTTACGCGCACTCTTAATGTCGCCTAATTTTTTGTATCACTTAGAATATGACGGTACACCTGTCGATACACAAGTGACTGCATTAAAACTGAGTTCTTACGAACTTGCCTCGCGACTTTCATACATGATCACGAATTCGCCTCCGGACGCTACGCTACTTGCGGCAGCAGCAAACAACAGTTTGCAAACGGCTTCTGTCTACGATCAGCAAATGAATCGACTTTTGGCTTTACCAGCAGCAAAAACGAGCTTCAGACGCTTCTTCTCGCTTTGGCTTGAACTGCATCGTATTCCGGACGCAACATATTCAACTGCGTTTAGGGCAGGCATTGACGCTTCGAGAATTAATGCTGATGCGTTAGAGGAAACTCTACTTTTTACGGATCACGTAGTTTTTGAAAACAAAAAGCTTTCAGCCCTTTTAACTGATAGAACAGCCTTCATTAAGTCTCCAGTTTTGGCGCAAGTGTATGGCATTTCGCTTCCGACCACTGCTGACGGGCGCACGCAATTACCGGCCGGTGAGCGCGCCGGAGTGCTAACACGAGTTGCCGCAAATTTAGGTGGACATGATACAACAAGTCCCATTCATCGTGGTGTGGCTGTAAGAAGGTCTTTGTTATGTGATAGCTTATCGGCACCAGATCCTGCGACATTGCCACCGGGTTCACTTAATCCACCACCTGATGATCCACTTCTTAGCACAAGAAAACGTTTTGAAAATAAAACCTCTCCTGCTGCTTGTACAAGTTGTCACAGTTTGATCAATCCGATCGGCTATGCGCTTGAGAACTTCGATTCCTTTGGCCGCTACCGCACTGTTGAGAAAATCTTTAACTCTAATGGGACACTCGTTGCACAACACCCAATTGATGCGATGGCGACAATTAATCTTTCGGCTCCACCTGATCCAGATGTAAACGGCGGGGTTGAACTGAGCGCAGCGTTGGCCGAGAGTCAGAAACTGAATGCCTGCTTCAGCAAGAAATGGTTTCAGTTCACAATGCGGCGAAATTCTGCGGCTTCAGACAACTGCGTACTAGCCTCGACCTATGATGTTTTAAAAGATCCTAACAAGACTTTCCTAGACGCTATCAAGTCTATGATTACGAACGCCGAATTTAAGCAGAGAAGGGTGAAGTAAAATGAAATTTTATCCCATGACGAGACGTTATTTTCTTAAAGGCTTGGGGACCTCTCTAGTGGCGCTTCCCTTTCTTGAATCCCTTGTACCACGAGCGCTGGCTCAGGTGCCTCCTAGTGTAGTGACACGCTTTATCTGTCTCTGTAATGCTAACGGGACCTATCAGCCGGACTGGTACCCGCCAACTTCTAATCTTTCGAAAATGGTGACCGTCGGAACGACTCATAAAGAGATGAAGTTGACCGACGTGGCAGGGCCGGTGGCGAACTCAGTTTCTCACCTGATCGGTCCCGAATTCGCCCCGATCCGATCCAAAATGCTTTTACTACAAAACCTTAATTCAATGTTTCCCAATCTACGTGGTCACCAAATGGCTACAGTTTTAGCCGGTAACATTGGGCGCGGGAACTTGCCGCTGTGGGGAACTCCTATTGATCCCAAATACCTTGGGCCAAGCATCGATCAGGTCATGGCCCATTCGAATAAGATTTATTCATCGGAGCCGATGGTTCGGGCACTTCATTTACGAACTGCGATTTTAACTTCAGAACCTGAAATCGATTTGAGTTGGGATTACCGTAACGGCCAAATGGTTCTCCCTACCTACTACGACCGTCCCATCAATGCCTTCAATGCAATTTTTAAAGTCTCTACAAATCCGCCCGTAGGAAACAAAGATAATCTTTTGGTGGATCAGGTTCTTGAGCAATTTAAGGCTTTAAAAAATAATGCGCGCGCCACTGCAAGCGATAAACTTATTCTCGATGATCATATGCAGATGATGTATCAGCTGCAAACTGCGGTACAAAATGTTCCGATGACATGTACTACGACAGCTCCACGAACATTTAGCCAGAACTCGGCCACAGACCGCGGCCCATTGTTAGATGCTTACATTCAGCTTTTAGTTGCAGCGATTAAATGTGGCGCGACAAGAATTGCTTCGTTAACGCTTGCACGCGGGGTAGATGAAGTGAACTTTGACTCGGTACTGGGTACGAATGCCGGTTCAGGTTGGCATAGCCTAGGACACTCTGCTGAGGGCGAGGCTTCGTTAAATATGCGAAAGGTGCATCAGTTCCACTCGCAAAAAGCCGCCTCATTAATGACTCAGTTAGATGTTCCTGAGCCTGGAACCGGAAAAACCTATTTGGACAACTCGATTGTTTATGTCGGAAACGAACAGGCGAACCATAACGCTCACTCCTACTACAACCGTCCTGTTTTGATTGCTGGTTCTGGTGGTGGAATGCTCAATACAAATAAATATATCGATTACTCGGTTTCAGCTACAAGCAGCCGAGATTATAACCGTCTTCTTGTCACTTTCATGCAAGCGATGGGATTAGCTCAGTCAGATTACTATACAGCCGATATGCAAGCGCGTGGAATTAAGCCCGGCTTTGGAGACGATCGGGGCGCGAATGCTACGGACCGCGCAAAGCCTTTAGCTGGATTACTCACTAAAGGATAAAGCACGCTTCAGAGGCAGCTCCAGAATTTAACGTTTCAATTTGTAACGCTTATTCATCTTTGTCAGTTTAGATCCTATCCCGAGAGACCGAAAAGAATGTATGAAGATGGCAAATAGTAAGAGGTTCTTACGACATTACGGATTTATTTTTTTGCTCACGGCAACTCTCCTGCCGTTTCAAAATTGCTCTAAAATCAATTATTCAAGCACTTCGAATGGATCAGCCCAAACTGATAAGATTCCAATGGAAGGTGGGGGCGGCTTCGACGGAAAGCTGTACGCCACATATGGAAAATGCAAAGGTCAGAGAGAAATTTCAGACACTCTCTTAATTCGAGACAATCTCAAATCAGCCTCATTGATAAGAGAGAATTGTCAGAACTTAAAAACGCCTAAACCCGTTTCGACGGGTGAGCTAAAATATTTAGAAGCTGATACGTCGATTGTTTCAATGAACAATAAAATATTCGACTTACAAGAACCAGTAATTGCAGATCAA
>CAZDFM010000132.1:0-6856 GCA_964504465.1 uncultured Pseudobdellovibrionaceae bacterium
CAAGTTCTATAGCCGGTCCTAAGCAACTCTCCATCTCTTGAGAAGTGATAGTAGAAGTGAGTTTAAGAGTGCAATCATCATAAACCATTTTGATCTTACGTTCTGCTTCTTGTCGATGTGCCTCAAGCATTTCTTTTTCTTTGATTCTTTTTGTGAGTTCAGAGCCTTGAGTACAAAAAGTCTGTAGTTCTTTTGAATTCTCATATTGAGGAATCATTTTATGGAGTTTATCTAGTTCTGATAAACAAAGTTCGTACTTACCTTTTACATAAAGGTTAGTTGAAAGCTGAAATGAATCTTTAATTGCAGTTTTTTGCTCAGCTGTAAGTGCATCATAAGAAATACTGTTAGAGGCGCCATCAGTTTTTTGTACTTTTTTAGGTGAGTCGGGCAGTAAACCATAAATAAATACGGGAATCAGAAGGGCAATTACGACCCGAATTTTATGTTTTTTATAGAATGCGATGCTCTTTAAATCTGAAACTAAAATTCCCGCGATCTTTTTACCATTTTCGAGCTTCACGACCGCGGGTCCGTCTTGTTGCATATAAGGCATAAGACCTTGGTAAGGATCATGATAAGGAGTCATGCCCCCAATGGGAGCTAAAACTGGGAGATTGCGTGTAGCAAGTTCAAGTCGTTGTTCAAACTGACTGTCGCGAACTTCAAAGTCGATGATCACATCCATGATCGCAATGCGGTCACCGCTTTGTAGAAGCCTTGGCTCATTGGGAGGAATTTTATCTCCATTGACCTGGGTTCCATTAGCACTGTCTAAGTCGGTGATATAAAAACCCTCACTTGTCTGAGTGAGTTCAAAGTGTTTTCTGCTTGCGTGGTGATCTTCAATTGGAATTTCACAAGCATGATCTCGACCCGCAACCCAAAGGTTACCTTCGAGTTTTACCACTTCGTCTTTTCCGTGATCGGGATAAGAAATTTTTAAATAAGGGACAAGCTGACTTACGCCAACGGACGTGTGTTCACCGACTTGGTTTAAAACCATAGGAGGTTGTCTATTGCTTGAATGAACGGGGCGAAGTTCAGTGGGCTGTTGAGCGACTAAACTTCTTTCTTCTCTGGCACGAGTGTTTATTTCTGCGGGCTCAGAATGGGCCTGTGCACCTTTTTCTAAAAACAAAAACTCATAAGGAGGAACAGAAAAAGTAGATTGATCTGCGAGTTCAATGATATCTGCATTTTGTCCGTCATAGATGAGAGTTCCGTAACGTGACATGAGTTCAACAACCCAGACGCCACCTTGATCGTGGATTCTTAGATGTTGTCGCGAAATACCCTTACTCTCTTCAAGTAAAATCGCGCAGTCTGCAGAGCGACCGACAAGATATTCTTGTCCAGATTGCAAATCGAGTTGGATGACTTCGGCGCCAAGCTTTCTAACAATTATCTTAGCCATTAAAACCTACCTTCTACCTGTATATGACAGGCATCATAGTTGGCTTTCGCCTCTTGATAAGTTTTATTGTTTTGGTCCTTGATCATCACCATCACGTTGGAGAAAGCAGACGCACAGGCAGTGAACTGGTTTTGATCTTTGTATTTTCGTCCCAGCACCATATGATACTGAGTGAGTTCGTTAAAGCGACGCTGACTTAATCGCAGGTAGCGATTACAGAGCACGTGATCGGGTGCCAAACTTAAACAGGCTTGAAACGATTCCATCGCCCGTCCATATATTCCTTTTTGGTGATCCCTAAATCCGCGAACATAGGCTCCCTGTGCTTCTTTGTAGGCCTGAGTCTGGGTTTGTCCTTTGCGTTTTTCGAGCATAGTGCTTTCGGTGAGTTTTTTAGCAGCTTCGATATCGGCCGCGATACTTTCGTTTGTGCGAAGCTCAACCATTTTCTTTTTAACCGTAGGGTTGTCGGCGAGCGCGAGGTAAAGCCCTAAGATTGCCACGATCCCAATGATCATTCTGATGGGAGTGATAGTCTTTGGTTTTGGGCCACGCCTTCTTGGGCTTGCGGGGCTTGGGTGTGGTGATTGTGGGTTCCACGAACGCGCGACATCTCCATGAGCTGCGTGTTGCAAACCGCCACCAGGAACTGCAGCTAAGTGAGGAGGCGCAAGCACTTGATTTTTAACCACGTTAAATTTGAGAGTCGTATTGCCGAGTTCAATATTGCTGCCATCGAGCAGAATTGCGGACGAAGTTTGTTTGCCATTGACGATGATTGAGTTTTTGTCGCTCAAGCCCTCAATGCGAAAGCCTTCGGGTGTAAGACTAATTTTAGCATGTCTTCGACTGCATGTTGGATCGTCAGGAAATGAAATATCATTGTCAGTGCCGCGGCCTAGAGTGATCTCTGACGCCATCAGTTTATACACCACGCCCTTATCTTTACCACTGAGAATGGTAAGATTGAATTCAATAGGAGCAGTGTGAACGGCGGCTAGACTCTTCACTCTTAGCCACCCCCATCATTCGGTAAGAGCACAACTATATAATAGGCAATTGTATTGCTCCCATAAACTGCCTGGATGGCGACTTGGTATTTTTCGCCACTGAACTCAAGATCATTAGTCAGGAGTAACTCTGGTGATTCCTTAGAGCGCAATAGTAAGTCTGCGACACTTAACTTTAGAGCTTGGTCCGTGATTTTTTGAATCGAAGCATTCATAAGGTCATCAGGATTGAGACCGGTTCTGTCTCCAAAAGCGGCATTCACATAGGCAATCGTTTCATCCTGACCAAAGATAGCCATCGCCGGGAATCCAATGAGGTCTACAACGTGACTCATCTCTTGGTTTCGGTCGTGCTCGATGACGTGCATTGCGTTTCCGTCACCACCGCCACTTAAGGCGCGGCTAAGTGCAGAATTGATATTTGAAATCAAAAGTTGAAGCGAAGGGAAGAGATAAGGGATTTTGAGGTCATCTCGACCTTCTTTGAGAGCACTATCTAATTGGTTGTTAAGACTTCTAAATGGGAAATCAATCATCTTATACATAAAGAAGAAGAGGATCGAACCCACAAGTAGTGCCATAAAAAGTGTTTGGACAAAAAGGCTTAAAGTTTTGCCGTCGTCCATTGCAAGAGAACTCATGTCATAAACCACTACGGCGTAAGCAGTGATGGCTTGACTCCCAGTCTCGGCGTTAAAGAATTCGATTGGGACTACTGCCACAACGGTATCGCTTCCGACTTGAGCTACATCGGACCGACCTTTTAAACGAGCTTCGTGTACAAAAGGAATATCTGGATATGAACCCGTTTTGTTGGCAGGAGCGATGATATTTCCATCGATATTTGAAATTACGTAAGCTTCTTTTACGCCCGGGCGTTTTTGCGCGACTACGACACTGACGGCTGTATCTTGACCCTGCATGATTGCGGGGCGATTGATCTGTGCGAGGTTCGCAGCAATCGTCATGGCGTGCTGCTGACTTTCTTCTTCGATGCTCTCGCGAAGAATTCTAAGGAGCGGGATAGTAGAAAGGGACGTCGTGACTAAAATAAAGCCCGCCATAATCAGTGCAAGCACCCAACGGAACTCGAGAAGTTCAGGAAGTTTATAAACACCAGGTAGCAATACGGTCTCAAGATAATTTTCAATCCAGGCTTGAACCCCATTAATGTTACCGCGCATTTGCTCTGGAGTTAGAGCGGGTCTGCCCATGGGATCGGCTTCCATATGATCTTGAGGATGCATCTGGGGAGCGGCATTTCCGTAAGCTTGCGGATGAGGGTAGGCTTGCTGATGTTGTCCAGGTGTTCCGTAGCCTTGCGGGTACGTCATCTGCGGAGCTGAGCCCGGCATTTGAGATGAGAGTTGGTTTGCCCAAGCATCGGGAACTTGTACGATTTCTAAATAGGTGTCATTGAGCAAAAGCTTATCGCCTTCACGTACACGTGATGATTTAACTTTTACACCATTTAAGAAAGTGCCGTTGCGTGATCCAAGATCGCTGAGAATCAGTTTGTCTTCGATGACTTCGATTTTTAGATGTTCTTTTGAAACGCCAAGGCTTAATAAATGCACTTGCGAGCTGCTCGAGCGCCCGACTAGGTTTGAACCCGCCTTAAGTGGGAAGACCTGTCCTGCCTGTTGTCCGGAGAGAACTCTAACTACCCACATGTAATTGATCTCCTGGTTTTAAACTTTCTGTAAGTTTGTGGGCTGATGAAAACTCAAAAACGCTAGAAGCCTTGAAGTCATAAAAAGTCATGCGCCATGGTTTTAAGTTGCGCACGATTTTAGTAATCGTTAAATTTTTATCGACAAAGACGGCATCAATCGTGAAACGCATAAAAAATGTATGAATAGATTGGCAGTCGTGAATCCAAAGGGTCTGATCTGCTGGCAATTCTTTTTTGCCAAGCAATCCGATTGCTCTTTGCGTAATGGAATCTGCAACTACAACTTTTTTAACGACCACTTGATTGTTGGCAAGGTTTTTAAGTTCGCTCATTACTTGCCTCCATAAAAGAACTGTAGAATAACGGGCGCAAAAACCATCATAAAAACTGCGGGCAGAATAAACAGCATCATCGGAATGAGCATAGTTTGCGAAGCTCGAGCTCCGGCTTTTTCTGCTCTCACAAAACGTTCGAGTCGCATTTGGATGGATTGATCTTTGAGAACGCTCGCAATACTTGCGCCGGTTTGATCCGCGTCGTTTACGACCGCGACAAACGATGTGATCTCTGGAATGTCCAAACGTGCAGAAAGCCCACGAAGCGCATCTGACCTTGAGCTACCGAGTTTAATATCTTTCAGGACAATCGAAAGCTCTTCTGCAAGAACACTTTCGGTGGCTTTGTCGACGATACGTTGAATTGCGTTAATAAAATCAAGACCCGCTTCGGTTGAGAGTGCTAAGAGATCAATAAAAAATGGCAAGTCGCTCACGACTGCGATGTAGCGGCGGTTTTTTTCTTGCGTGCAGTAGAAGTGCGGAAAGAAAACTCCCAGAGCTCCTAAACCTAAAACGAAAAAGTAAGGGTAGCCCAGTTGAAGAGCAAAATTTAAAATTACAAGCAGCATAGGGAACATCAGTCCCCATAGAATTTGCAGCCCGATGAATTCGTCGACGTTGATCTCGCGTGAGAGACCTGCAGTTAGGATTTTCTTTTCAACGCGTTTGCGGTAGCTCGCGCTTTTGATTCGACCCGCGTGTTGTAGCGTGAAGTTATGAACTAAGGGCCTAGAAAAATTAATTACGGGAGATTTTGATTTTGCAGGCTCATCGCCTGAAGCCCAAGCGAGCGCTTCTGCATCTGCGTTATTGGTGAAGATCGTCGATACCAAATGGTAGACACCAAAGGCGGCCAGTGATAATCCGCAAAGCAGTAGTAGCAAATCATTCATAACTATCCTCAGAGTCCTTAGATGAAATATGAACTTTACCTGGCTTCAGAATCTCCGCGTCGCCGCGAACTGCTCGAACAGGCCGGTTACAAGTTTCAAGTAGACTCAGTTAAACTATCGGAAATAATTAACAAAAACCTGAATCCGACCGAGGCCATCATGGCTTTAGCCCGGGAGAAGGCAGAAGCCTTCGTGACGCAGCATAAGCACTTAGAATCTCAAAGGATTTTGGTGCTCGCCGCCGACACTATGGTGATCTTTGAAAACCGCTTCTTGGGAAAGCCCGTTAATTTGGAGGAGGCGCGTGAGTTTCTAGACTTAATGTCAGGAAAAACGCACAGCGTAATCACGGGTTTTTGCCTCTACGATTTCAGTTCGAACAAGCTGGTCCTGGACTATGACGAAACTTTGGTCGCGTTTAAAAGTTTAACACCTCTCGATATCGAGAGGTACCTCGACACCGGAGAGCCCCTCGGAAAAGCTGGAGCCTATGCAATTCAAGGCGAAGGTAAAAATCTGGTAGCGAGTTATCAAGGTTCATGGAGTAATGTGGTGGGATTGCCTCTAGAAAAACTGGAAAAGGTCGTAAAAGAAAATGCTTGGGTCATCCAAAAAAGCGGTTCTTGAAAATATCGAAAAGCTCATCAAAATTTCAGCCGAAAAATCTCAGCGTAAACGCACTGATATCAAATTGATTGCTGTTTCAAAACTTCAATCCATTGATGCAATCGAAGAGCTGATTGAGATGGGAATTCGCATTTTTGGCGAAAACTATTTGCAAGAATCAAGAAGCAAACATGAAGCTCTTCATCATCGAAATATCGAGTGGCATTTTATTGGGCAAATTCAGTCTAAAAAAGCCAAAGATATTGTCGGTCATTTTGAATACGTGCATGCCGTTGACAGAATGAAAGTTGCAGAAAAACTGGATGCCGCTGCGTTTGAACGAAAACTTCGGCAAAAGATTTTAATCGAAGTGAATTTAGCCGGTGAAAGTACAAAAGGAGGAATCGTCAAAGCAGAAATATTTCAGTTTATAAGCGACTTACAAAAGCTAAGGAACCTTCAAATTTGTGGGCTCAT
The DNA here is from genome assembly GCA_964504465.1 of uncultured Pseudobdellovibrionaceae bacterium. Lineage (GTDB taxonomy): Bacteria > Bdellovibrionota > Bdellovibrionia > Bdellovibrionales > UBA1609 > CAZDFM01. The sequence goes on from CAZDFM010000132.1 coordinate 6,417, forward strand.
GATTATGCCGCCCCAAAGCGATGATCCCGAAAAACTTCGGCCCTATTTCACGGAAGCCCGCGAACTTTTGCTAGAGCTTAAAAATCAAGCGGGTTGGGATAAGGACGACAAACTTCTGTTCAAAGAATTATCGATGGGGACAAGCCAAGATTTTCATGTTGCTATAGAAGAAGGTGCCACTATGGTTCGGCTTGGAACCGTATTGTTTGGCCCGAGACCCGAGCAAAAGGATCTGCAGTGAAATTTTCTGACACGTTAAAAATTGGATTTATTGGCTGCGGTAATATGTCTGAAGCCATTATTAAGGGGTGGATTGAGTCGGGAACCGTAAAGGCTTCAAACATTTACGCCTCGAATCGATCAGAGGGCAAACTGCAAAAAGTTGTCGCCAATTATGGGATCCATGGCGTCACCAGTGAAGAACTTCTCGAGCATGTTGA
>CAZDFM010000133.1:0-6852 GCA_964504465.1 uncultured Pseudobdellovibrionaceae bacterium
ACTAGTTTGCAAAGACAGGTGGCCTACTTCAGTCGAATCAAACAAGACAAGAAGCTCGCAATCGAAACTTTAAAACGCTACGATGCAAATAAAGAAATTCCGCATTATGTGAAAAAAGAAATTAAGCCTTGGATTGAGCAATTCGAAAAGTGGGATAGCATTGCTAACGTCGATCCAAAAAAAGTAAGCGAACAAGAAATTTTAAGAATTGCCAAAGAGAATTTGCCTGCCAGTTCCCCTGGTGGCACTTCCAAAGACTCGGGGATAAAATCGGTCGTATTAATGAAAGTTTCGGGTTTAATCTTTGAATATCTAAAAACTCATTCGCAATCGAAAGTCACTCCTGACCTTCTTTATTATTTGGCTTCTTATGACAGATTGATCAGCAATAACTTCTTCTTTTCACTCGCTAATTTGTATCTGAGAGAATGCATGGAGACCTATCCTGCCGATCCAATTGCAAAAAGTTGTTATAAAGCTTTCGAAGAAGAAACGATTCTGGCTTATTCCGGTTCAGGAGGAACTCGTGTTCCGCTTGATGTAAGCCAAGATTTAGCTGTACTCAAGCAATGGGTAGATGCAAAAGGCAAAGTGCCAGCGAAGAATCAGAAGTCTTCTAAGCCCTGACTTCTTTTTATGATCTCGTTTTTCATGTTGAGAGCCTGGCCCATACGTTGTGCAGTGATTGCCCAAAGGTGGGCCTGCTCAGAGTTCAGGTTCTCTTTTAATGTTTCATAGAAAAGCTCAAGCCATCTCGCGAGCAACTTCTCGTTAAAGCCAGCCTTAAAGTGCTTTAAGGGTGGGTTATAGCGCGCATCTATGTAGGCCTCTCCACCGAGCCGTACCCACCAAAAGTGACTTAGGTGATCGATATGATGAGGCCAATCATGTACGCTACTGAAGGGAACTTTAAGCAATTCATCGTGTTGCACTTTTGTGTAAAAGCGATCGACTACATCATAAATGTCTTTGAATGAGAATGTAACGTCATTAAAAGACACGGTCTCTTCAGGTTTAGGTTTTGCTCTTAATTGTTTCATCGGGCCTCGATCCTTGGCAGTTCGAGCACAAAGCGAGTGTTTGCACTGTCTTCCTCATAAAAAAGTTTGCCACCGTGTTTTTCAATAATACTTTGGGAAATACTTAAGCCTAACCCAGTGCCATATTGCACTTTTTTGGTACTAAAAAATGGTTGAAAGAGTTTCGCTTTTGCTTCGGGTGGGATACCAGGGCCACTGTCGGTCACCATAAAACGAAGCTTTTCTGGAAAAACCTCAAACTCGAGTGCGACCCATTTCTCGTTCTGTCCCAGGACAGCGTCAAAAGCATTATTAAAGAGATTTACCAGTACCTGTACAATTTGGTGACTATGGCATTCAAGGCTGACTTGTTCCGGAATAAAGGGAGTTACGAGCTTTATCCCATGATTTTTAAATCGCTGTGCGCAGAGTTCGAGCGAATCAGAGACGATTTCTTTAAGCGAAGTCGTCACAAAGGGCTCATCCTCTTGGTCTCGGTGCGCAAGTGTCTTCATGCTGCGAACGATTTTTTCAATCCTTTTGCCAGTAACAAGGATTGTGTCAATGAGGCGGTCAAGGTTCTCGGGATCTAAGCCACCCTTTGCATTGAGCATCTTAATCATTTCGGCCCGTCCTAAAATGACCCCAAGAGGATTATTAATTTCATGGGTGACGGCCGCGGCCATCTCGCCAATTGCGCTCAAACGAGAAGCGTTCACCAGCTGTACTTCTTGGCTTAAGATTTTTTCTTTGGCAATTTTAAGCTCGGTAATATCCTGACGAATAGCCAAGTATCGATAAGGTCTTCCTTTATCATCACAAAAAGGGGTAATGGTGGTTGCAACCCAATAAAGCTCACCGTTTTTCTTGCGATTGCAAACTTCGCCTCTCCAGACCTGGCCCGCGCTGATGGTCCGCCACATATTCTGAAAGAACGATTTTGGGTGATGTCCTGAGTTGACGACCCGATGGTCTTTTCCGATCAACTCTTCTTGGGTGTAGCCCGAAATTTCGCAGAATTTATCATTTACCAGGTTAATGATGCCTCTAGCATCGGTCTGAGCCACAATCGACGACTGGTCGAGGGCAAACTTTTGATCTGTAAGCTCTTGCATCACATCCGACATAGGCTGACTTTACGTGACAAAGCCCTCTAAGTAAAATAGTGATTTTGGTGAAATGCTTTACTTAAACGGCTTTTAGGCCGCCCCTCAAGGGCGCCGCAAAGGGGAATTGCGTGAAAGACACAAGAGGTTTTGTAGTAGTGATCGACGACGATCCTGAGATGAAGTCCTTGATGATCGACCATCTCGAGATGGAGAACTACAGAGTCAGAAGTTTCGAAGACGGCGCGCAAGGACTCGCATTTTTAAACGGTGGAAGCCCTGAATCCCTTGCTGTAGATCTTGTGATCACTGATCTGAGAATGCCTGAGGTCGACGGTATCAGTCTGCTTAGGAATTTTAGGCCCAAACATCCCGAAGTTCCGGTCATCATCATGACAGCCTACGCAAGCGTAGAGTCTGCAATCGAAGGCCTCAGAAAAGGTGCGTTTGATTACATAACCAAACCATTTAAACTTGCTGAAATGTCTCATGCGGTAGAACGTGCAATCATGTTTGGCCGCCTCCGACGCGAGAATAAAAGTTTAGCTAAAGAACTTAAAGGCAAATGGGCGTTAAACGACATCATTGGTAGAAGCACGGCGATGAGCCAGATTTTCGATTTAGTTGAACGGGTATCTTCGTCAACTTCATCAATTCTGATTACTGGAGAATCAGGAACCGGCAAAGAAATTATCGCGAAAGCGATCCACCAACAATCGGGCAGAGGTGAAAAACAATTTGTCGCAGTCAACTGCACGGCAATTCCAGACAGCTTGTTAGAGAGCGAACTTTTTGGTCATGTAAAAGGCTCTTTTACTGGCGCTCACGCTGACAAACTTGGATTGTTTGTCGAAGCCGATGGTGGAACTATTTTTCTCGACGAGATCGGGGATATGGATATTGGACTCCAGTCAAAAATTCTTAGAGTTCTTCAAGAACGTACGGTTAGACCTGTAGGAAGCAATCAGGCAAAACCAGTAAACGTTCGCGTAATCGCAGCGACCCACAAGGATCTAAAAAAATCGATCACTAATGGGACCTTCCGTGAAGATTTGTATTACCGTCTTGCGGTTATTCCGATCGTAATGCCTGCTTTAAGACATCGCGCAGAAGATATCCCGCTTTTAGCTCAGCACTTTTTGAATAAGTATTCGCTGATGAACGGTGGCAAAGTTACTGGGTTTGGGCCAGAGGCTCTAGAAAAACTCAGTTATTTATCGTGGCCGGGCAATGTGCGTGAACTAGAAAATTTGATAGAGCGCTTGGTCGTTATGTCTAGAGGGAGTACGATCGAAGCGTCCGATATTCCAAGTGGTGAAGTAAAAACCTTCGATGCTTTCTTTGGTGAAAGCGCCGCAAGCCTTCCTCCTTTAGAAGAGCTTGAAAAGCGCTATATCTCTTTTGTGTTAGAAAAAGCTGGAGACAAAAAAGAAAAAGCCGCACAAGTTTTAGGAATCAGTCGCCGCACTCTTTACCGTAAAGAACGAGACTATGGGTTTGTAACCTCAGAAGAAGAACCTGCAGAATAAGGCCCAACCAACGTAATTCCAAAAGTCTTAAGTTCTCCCGAAGAGAGTTCTTTCACGTTTATGTCTGCTGTAGCTGTCCCGTTTTCTTTAAGCATTGTTTTAGAGAAATTAATAAACAAATGAACCTCTTTTGATTCTCCGGGCTTAAGCTCGTAGAATTTCTGAGCTTGAGTCATTTTAACAAGGTCAACGTTTGCAACTGCGAAGCTAAAAGCCTGAGTGCTATAGCTCTGATTGTGAAGGTGCGCTTTAAAATGATTGAGGACGCTTCCATCGGGGCTGACTTGATAAGGAGAATCTTTGGCGCGCATTAAACTCAGTGCATAGGGTTTACGGCTGCTGAGGTTGTAGCTAAAGCCCACAATACAAATTAAAAGCAGCGCGACGTATGCGAGTACTCGCGGTCTAAAATAGTTAGGTTTGAGATCGGGTTGGGCTGGAGTATAGGCGATTAATCCTTTGGGTTTGTTCACGCGGGTCATGATTTCGTCGCACGCATCTATACAAGCTGTACAGCCGATGCACTCAAGTTGCGAAGATCCATTTCGAATGTCGATAGCTGTAGGACACACTTCAACACAGCGATTGCACGAGACACAATCTCCCTTTTTTTGGTCCCGACCAGGGAAACCTTTTCGAGGCTCACCCCTTTTCTCATTGTACACGACGCTCACGGATTGTTGATCCATGAGTACGTTTTGAAAGCGTCCGTAAGGGCACATGATGATACAAAATTGTTCTCTAAACCAACCAAAGTCAAAAAGCACAAGAGCTGTTACAGATCCTACCAGCAGAAAGTAAAACCAATTCTCACTTGGTGGGGCTTGCATCATAGTTAAGAGTTTTTTGCTTCCACTGAAATAGGCAATAAAGCTATGAGCCAAAAGTGAACTTACAATTAAAAATAAGCCCCACTTAGCAAAAATTTTTCTGAACTTATTAAAGGTTAGAGGAGCTTTCGCGAGAGCTCTTCTTTGCTTATAATCACCCTCGACCCAAATCTCGATTTGACGAAACACAAAGTCAATAAACACGGTTTGAGGACAAGCCCAGCCACACCAAACTCGTCCCCAAAGCGCAGTGGAAAGGAATATTAAAAGGATCACGATGGCAAAAATAAAAAATATCAGGGGAGCATCGTGCGATAAAAAAACTTGGCCGAAAAGTTCAAAGCGACGATTTACAATATCGAGGAGAACCGCTTGCGTTCCGTTAATTGAGATCCAGGGAAGACTTAAAAAAATTAATAAAAGAACTGCATGTACGTAGGTCCGAAGCTTTCTGAATTTTCCTTTTACTTCGGCAGGAATAATACGGCGCCGGTCGCCGTACTGATCGATCATATTGAGAGTTTCAATAGAAGGTTTTAAAGGCTTATTGTGTTCCAACTATTTTTTCTCCCTGAGGGGGCTTAGGGTTGGGAGGTGTTTGTCCTTGGCTTGAAAGAATAAAAACCACAGCGGACTTAATTTCTTCGGTTGTCATGAGTGAGTCCCAGGCGGGCATTCCTTTATCGTTTACCCCTTTACGGATCACTTCTGCAATCTGAGTTCCTTTAGCTTGGCCGTGAATCCAATATTCGTCTACAAGATTGGGTCCGATAATACCTTGAAGTTGGTCACCGTGACAGGCGGCACACTTGGCTTGATAAACAGCCTTACCTTGCAAAGCCAAATTTTCATTCGGTTTGTAATCATCTTCAGATTCGACTACCACTTCTGATTGTTGAAGTAGCTTGATAGCCGCCATATCTCGGTCGAGTTCCGCAAGCTGATTGGGTGCACCACCAAACTCGTAGTGAATCCAATAGAGAACCCCAAAAATGATTGTGATTAAAAAAGTTGTTAACCACCACATGGGGAGTGGATTGTCATATTCTTCGATTCCGTCGTAGTTATGGCCGGTTAAATTGTCGTTATCTTCGGTCATGACCTTTGTCCTCTCTTAAGGCAAACTCAGCGATTTCTTGATAAAAAGATTTCGAATTAGGTCGAAAAAAAGTTCTTAAAAAAATCAGTGCAAAAGCAGTTACAAATAGCGCCAGTCCTAAGACCGTAAGTGGGATATCAGTAAAAACTTTTAATCCAAGTGAAAGCATATAGTTCCTTATTGTTCTGTCTGATTTGGGTTCTTGCTTTTTTGACCGAGCGCTTGCAAGTACGCTATAAGTGCCACGATCTCTTTGTTTTGCAGCCCTTTGGGGGCACCTTGGCTTTCTAACTCGGCTGCAATTCTTTCAGCGTCCTTTTCAGCAAATAAGTCTGCATCGGCAACGTATTCATCTGAATAAGGCACCCCGAGACTTTGCATGACGGAAAGTTTTTTTCTAAGCGAGATAAAATCTGTCTTTTTTGTCTCGAGCCACGGGTAAGCCGGCATGATTGAGTTAGGTGTAACTGCACGAGGGTCGATCATATGGCGGTAGTGCCATAGGTCCGGATACTTTTTTCCCACTCGAGCCAAATCGGGCCCGGTACGTTTTGATCCCCACTGAAAAGGTCGGTCGTACATAGACTCCGCTATTGTAGAAGCTTTTCCGTAACGTAATACTTCTGCAGCGAGAGGCCGAATCTGCTGTGAATGGCAAACATAGCAACCTTCGCGAATGTAAACGTCACGACCAGCCTGCTCGAGTGAGGTGTACGGATCAATTTCCATATTTTTTGGAACATATTTATGGAGTGAAAGAGTCGGATAGATTTCGATTATTGAGCCAACCAAAACTGCGATAAAAGTGAAGACCGTAAAAACCGTCGCCATCCCTTCGAGATACCGATGACCCGAGCCTTGATCTTGCTGAGAATAACGAGTGTTTGTAACAGTCGCCTCAGTATCTGTGACGGGAGGGGCTTTTTTGATGGTGTGGTACAAATTGTACAACATGATAAAGAAGCCAGTGATAAACATGACTCCTGAGAATGCGCGCACCCAATAAAGGGGTACGATGCGGGTCACAGTTTCAACGAAATCTGGATATACAAGCTTTCCTTGAGGGTTTACTGCAAGCCACATGAGCCCTTGTGTGATTCCGGCCACGAGCATCGAAACGTAGTAACCAATGACGCCCATAAAACCGATCCAAAAATGCATTGTTGCTAATCGCACTGAATAGAGTTCAGTCCTCCAAAGTCTCGGTACTAAAAAGTAGATCATTCCGAATGTTAAGAAGCCGTTCCAACCTAAAGCTCCACCGTGAAC
>CAZDFM010000134.1:0-6842 GCA_964504465.1 uncultured Pseudobdellovibrionaceae bacterium
AACTCTGTTTTTTTTAGAGCCGAGTCTAGCTTGTCCACTCTGTGAATCCGCAAGGGCTGAGCAGGTACGAGAAGGAATCATGAGTTCGTTAACAGACACAGCTGTGCCCCTCGCAGTGTTGCTACCGTTTGTCTTGCTTGTCCTCGGAATCACCATTTACAGTCGCAATTGGAAGCTCGGCGCCCCCGAAAACCTACAGCAAAAAGATCGGAACTCTCAATGAAGAAAGCCAACACTAAACCGCTCACAGTCGCTTGCCTATTATTAGGAATAGGGATGGGAGGTTTTTTCGACGGTATTTTATTTCATCAAATCTTACAGGTTCATAACATGCTGTCGAATAAGTTGTTTCCAGACACGCTCGTGAATATCGAGATCAACATGTTTTGGGATGGAATTTTTCATGCTGTAACTTGGATTGCGACGGCTTGCGGACTCGGACTTCTTTGGAAAGTTGCTCAAAAAGGTGAAGTACCATTAGTGACCAGTTTTTTTATTGGAACAATGGCTCTCGGCTGGGGGCTATTTAACTTTGTTGAAGGCCTCATCGACCATCAGATTTTACAAGTCCATCATGTGATCCAAAGGGCCGAAGGCCCTGTTCAACTCATGTGGGACCTTGTGTTTCTCGCGTCGGGCCTGGTCCTCATTGCGCTCGGCGTATATATGCGACGCCGCTCAGCTTTATAGTTTCGCAGTCGCGCCTCCTATTGCTTTCGTCGGGGATTTAAACAAGTTCCGCGCATGATTGAGAGCTAGACTACTGCTTTAGCGAGAAGTTCGTTAAGATTTCATAAATGAGATCAGTATTAGTTTTAAAGACCAGAGGCTCGACCTTGCTCGAAGTGGAAAGCTTTTTAAGAAGCCGAAACTTTAAAGTTGAAGTTGCCTTTGAATTACGAGAAGCAGTTCGTTATATAACTGAAGAGCGACCTGACTTTTCACTTCTGTCGACGGAACTCATCCCTTTAAAAAGCAAATGGCTCTTTAGTGTATTGAGGCAATTAACTCAGCCGATTTTGTTTGTTGAGAGATTTAACGCAAAGGGTTTAGCGGTGACTCGCGAGCATAGCGATCTCTTAGTACTTGAACCTCCAATAACTCCCCATGGGTTTGAGCAAACTTTGCGCCGAATCGAACGCGATCACCGTAAGCAGAATGAAGTTGCTTCTAAGCTAAACGAGGTGAATTTGTGGATCATGTCGACACTTTCAGATATTGCTCTTAAAGCCTCTTGTCGACCTGCTGCTGAGGGAACAAAGATTGAAAAAGCTGACCATGCATCAAGGATTACCTGTTTCAGAGTGGAATCGGGAGGTCTTCGGGGTCACTTTATCTTAGTGTACGGCCAAAACCGCGTCATCGAGCCGACGTGGACCGAAGAACTTCAGCAACATTTAAATACTTATTTAAGCACCTTCGAAGATTCACTTTCGTTTAAAGACAAACAGGTCGTCAATTTCGAGCGAGTTAAACTCGATAAGTGGACCAAAGAACATGCACAGTTTGTGCACCAAGCGATCCACGAGGATGCAGAACTTGTCTTAGCCTTTTTCAAAGAACGTGTCGGAGATGAGCTTAAAACATCTCCTGAAGCTGATCATTTAGAAGTTGATCTCAATCACATACAGGGCGACAAGGTTGTAAATTTTGATGTCTATATTTACCTGCCTCAAAATGCCAGGTTTGTTCTCTATACTCCCCGTGGCGGGACACTTTACGAGAGCCAAAAACAAAAGCTCCTAGGGGATGGAATTCAATCGGTTCACATCCACAAAAAGTCATTAGATGATTTTAGGCGACATCAGTCTCAGAAGTTCCTTGAAGACAGCGCTGCTGGATACAGAGCTTAGTCAGCGCTGTGAATATTGAATACGTTTAGTTCGTGACGTTTGTAGGCCCGCCTGCTTTGCCATTATCTTTAGCTGGGGCTGGAGCTTGGGTACAAAAGCGAGCGTTAAACTGTTTCACAAAATAAGCACATGTTGAATTGGATTTTAAATCTGAATCCAAAATTTGCGCGATTTCAGTTGCAGGGAGCTTTGCTAAGTTGAGCGCCTTGTTCGGTATAGGTTTTGTGGCATCAATTTCACTCATTTTGCAAAAGAATGCCGGATCTGTAGCGGCTGAAACCGCAGGTTTTTCAAATCTTGTTTCTGAATACGGATAGTTTTGGTCACACATTGCTTGGTTGTCAGCACCTTGCTGGATAAGATTCCAGGCAACTCCGACTCCCATTCCAACAACTCCTAAACCCATCGCTAAGCGGCGAATTTTATTTCGCGGCTTGCGTCCGTCACCTGGAGTGACACGGGGAGTGAGGTTCGCAATTCTTTGTGATTCTCCATTGGCCTCAAGTTGAAATTGACGACCCGCCATGACGAGTACTTGTCCGATTCTGCGTTTGCGTTCGCCGGTGACTCCCATATTGATCAATTTCTGTGAGCTCAAGGCTTCATTTAAAGTTTTGCCTTGCTCAAGTTGAGTCATCACTTCGTTGTAAATACGGTGACCGTCTTCAACGTATTTTGATTTTAAACCTAGCCGTTGACCTTTGGTAGTGGTCACACTGTCAGGAACATCGTCCCAATCCATGTTGGCAAGATCTTCGCGCAGTAAACCATTTTGTGTATTGGGGTAAAAAACCTTTTTGGTTAACCGTGTATCCCTCGCGATGAACTCGTTCAGGTTATTCGGATTTAATCCGTAAACTCGCCGAATAGTCCGCATTTCTTCAGAATTATTAAATTCACGAAAGTCTTTCTCAGCTTTCATATTTCGATTTGTAAGAGTCGAGGCGTCAGCCCTCGTTTTAAGTTGGTAGTATTTAGTACGGGTGGTCGCGACATTAATCTCTTCGCCTCGAACAGAAGCTTCAAACTCTGCGCGCGCAAACTCATCAACAACTGAGTTTTTTATCGGAGGCATTTTTGTCTGAATGAATTCTCGAATCCAAGCCGGCTGTTGTTTATCGACACCCATTACTCCGAAAACTGAGTAAAGGGTATGATTGCTCGTAGCTGAAGCCACACGAGCTACGCAATCATTTCTAAGCTGGTCAGTCGTAACGGCAGAAGAAGTACCGCTACAGGCCGATGCTTCTTGGAGCGATTTGACCTGCGCTGGCCCGACAGGGCACGTACCAAAACCATCTGTCATGCTGAGGCAACTTGCACTCGTTCGTATACTAAGAGTTGCGATTAACATTAAGGATACTGAAGCAGTTAGCTGGTTCATGTAGACTCCACGGTTTTGGCTGATTCTTCATCTTAATCCCTTCGAATTTCAGGGAGTTAAGTATTCAAGCGAGTGAGATGTAAAACGCGACGTATGGAGGGGCTACATATCTTTAACTGCCGAGGCGCGGAGCGCTATAGTTCATCTCTATGAGCGGATAGCGAAAATCGATTATACATCGCCATGTTTATCTCCAATGATAGCAGATCACCTCGTCCTCATCCCAGCACGAAAGGAAACTACATGATCAAGTGTGTTTTAACTCTCACGATTTTACTTACGGCGCTTTCGGCACACGCCGTAGAAGAAAAGCCTCAGCCCAAGGAGATCAAACATCAAACAGCCCCAAAGTCTAATAAGGAGCCTACTGCTCAGGGTAAATCAATTGCGAGTGAAAGCTTTGCGGACCGCAAGACGATGTCGAATCAGTTCTGGTGGCCAGAACGTTTAGACCTTTCTCCCCTTCGTTTGCATGCAACTGAAAGTGACCCAATGGGAGCTGACTTCGACTATGCAAAAGAATTCCAGAAACTCGATTTAAAAGCTGTAAAAGCAGATATCGCTAAAGTACTTACAACTTCACAAGATTGGTGGCCTGCGGATTACGGTCATTACGGCCCATTCTTTATCCGGATGGCATGGCATAGTGCTGGAACATATCGGGTAGCCGATGGTCGTGGAGGCGCAGCTGGTGGGCAACAACGTTTCGAACCACTTAACAGCTGGCCTGATAACGTCAATCTCGATAAAGCGCGACGATTACTTTGGCCAGTAAAAGCAAAATACGGAAAAGCGCTGTCGTGGGCTGACCTCATGGTCCTATCAGGAAACGTCGCTCTTGAATCGATGGGATTTAACACGATTGGATTCGCCGGTGGACGCCGAGATCAATGGGAAGCCGACCTCGTTTACTGGGGGCCCGAAAAGAAATTTTTAGCAGACGACCGTCATACAAAGGATCGTAAAATGAAAGGTCCAGTTGCAGCGGTGCAAATGGGACTTATCTACGTAAATCCTGAAGGACCTAATGGCAAACCGGATCCAATTGCTGCCGCAAAGGACATTCGTCAGGCTTTCGGACGAATGGCTATGAACGATGAAGAAACTGTCGCTTTAATTGCTGGCGGCCATTCGTTTGGTAAAGCCCATGGCGCTAAAGATCCTTCTAAGTGTGTTAAAGAAGCTCCAGCAGGTGCTACTCTTGAAGAGCAAGGTTTTGGTTGGAAGAATAAATGTGGAACCGGGATGGGCAAAGACACCACCACTAGTGGGCTTGAAGGCGCATGGACAGCAACCCCAACAAAGTTCTCAATGATGTACCTCGCCAATTTATTTGCATTTGAATGGGTCAAAACAAAAAGTCCGGCAGGTGCGACTCAGTGGGTGCCAAAAGGAGGAGCTGCTAAAAACACAGTTCCAGATGCACACGATCCAAAAGTCAAACATGCGCCAATCATGTTCACAACCGACTTAGCGCTCAAAGAAGACCCTGCATACCGCAAAGTCTCTCAGCGTTTTCTAGAAAATCCAAAAGAGTTCGAACTCGCGTTTGCGCGTGCGTGGTTTAAACTCACTCATCGTGACATGGGTCCCGTTGCTCGTTATATAGGTTCAGAAATTCCAAAAGAAGTGCAGACGTGGCAAGACCCGATTCCCGCGCAAAAGTCGATCAGCAACTCTACAGGTTCAAGCTTAAAGAAAAAAATCTTAGCATCAGGTCTTTCTAATCAAGAATTGATCCGTACTGCTTGGGCCGCAGCGGCGAATTTTCGCTCAACCGATAAGCGTGGTGGCGCAAACGGAGGCCGATTACGTTTAGCTCCACAAAAAGATTGGGCCGTAAATAACCCTGCAGAAATCGCAAAAGTGCTTTCTACTCTCGAAGAAATTCGCAAAAAATCGGGCGATAAAGTTTCAATGGCCGATATGATTGTACTTGGTGGTGCCGCAGGTATCGAGCGGGCAGCCAAAGAAGGCGGCTTCAAAAAGGTGGAGGTTCCTTTTACTGGGGGACGGGGAGATGCGTCGCAAGAACAAACCGACATCGAGTCGTTTTAATTCCATTAGCCGAAAGCCGATGCATTTCGAAACTATTTTGCGGCCGGAAACTATATGGCTCCTCTTGATATGATGATCGATCGTGCAGCAATGCTCGGGCTTTCTGTTCCTGAGATGACAGTGTTGATTGGTGGGCTCAGAGTTCTCGACGCCAACACTGGTGGCGTTAAGCACGGAGTGTTCACGGCAACCCCTGGCAGACTTTCAAACGACTTTTTTGTTAATCTGCTTGATATGTCCACGAAGTGGCAGAAGTCAGCAAAAGATGGTGGACTGTATGAGGGTGTTGATCGCAAGACGGGTAAAGTGAAGTGGACGGCCACACCTATTGATATGATCTTCGGTTCACATTCTGAACTTCGAGCCATCGCAGAAGTTTACGGTGCAGCAGACGGTCGTGAGAAGTTTGTTGAAGACTTTGTCAGAGCCTGGAACAAAGTGATGATGTTGGATCGCTTTGATGTAAAGCTCGCGAAAAATTAATTTGCAGGTTAATTTTGATGTACGCAAGCCACTCCTTCGGGGTGGCTTTTTTATTTGTTTTGCCTACTGGACCTCTCAATTTTGTAGCCTTCTGCACAACAAATTTAAGTCGAAGGTTTAAGATACCGATTAGTTAATAACTGTTTAATTCGATCCAGAAAATTAAAGGGAATTCTCATGCTCGCTCGTATTCGCCCCCAGCACACTTTATCTTTATTGCTTGGAATTCTGTTTCTATTGTTCGCGCAACCAGCAGCAGCGGCCTGTCCATCGGGGTGGGTATGTCCTGTGCGCCCGATCTTTACATCTAAAATCGGAGCCTGGTATGCTTTGTTTTGGAATGCGCCCGGCACTCCACACTCCTCCTGGACAAGTTGGACACGATATCAACCTACGTTGGGCTATTACACGAGCGGAACTCCTTCCGTAATTAACTCGCACTTTCAACAAATGGACAGTGCAGGGATCGACTACTTAATTTTGGACAACACAAACGGGACCGGAAACATGGAAGGTGCCATAGATAGAAATGCGCGTTCTATTTATGCGACAAACGCTCAGCGGCCCGCGAGTAGTAGATTCCCAATTGGAATGGTAATCGGATACGGACTTTGGGGTGCGCGCTCAACTGCGGCTCAAAATGCCGAAACAAAATATATATGGGACCAGTTTGTTCGCGATCCAAATTATCTGCAATGGAATGGAAAACCTTTTTTAGGAGTGTTCAACGACATCGGTGCTGCCGCACACAATCCCAATTGGACAGACAGTCGTTTTACAATACGCTACGCTACAGGAGAGATTGATAGTTCAAAAGCTGACGTGAAGGCGTATGCTTCAACAGGTCTATGGGGATGGGTTGTAAAAAGCCCGCAGTTGGTGAGTCCCGAAACAATTCCCGTGATGCCCGGCTGGGATACCAAACACTTAGGGCGCGGAACAACGCCTATCGATCGCCAAAATGGAAACTACTATATGAAGCAGTGGTTGTTTGCGATCGAGCGTAACCCCAAAAACATCGTTGTAGTCTCGTGGAATGATTTCGCAGAAGAAACAGCCATTGA
>CAZDFM010000135.1:0-6824 GCA_964504465.1 uncultured Pseudobdellovibrionaceae bacterium
GTCGATCGAAGAGTATAATAATTCTCTTCCCTACTGGGGCACCTCGTGGAGTTACGGCGGCGACGAAGTAAAGGGTGTTGATGGCACTCGCTACTTCCCTGGCTTCTACACAGGATTCATAGCTCGTAGCCAATTCCCTAATCGAATACATGTCCGAACATCACGCGGAAACCAAACGCGTATTTCTGTCGTATTAGATGATCAAACTCTCGGTAATTACTTGTTTGACCTCGCAAAACGATACGAAGTTTATAAACGGTTCACAACTGGTGAAGGCCAGAAGCCTCTAGTTCGCGTCGTGAAACAAGAGGCCGGCACTCCTCAACTCGAATACTTTTACGCTATTATGGAGTCCTCGAAGTATTCTATCCTGGATTTCGTAAGTGATGCTAAAGCTGGAAAAGAATCTGAACCTGCTATTTATGCTAAAGCTCTCGACGTGTTAGAACAACTAAACCCCGACCGTATCTTCCACCTCAACTTTAATTTAAATGACGAATTCGCAAAGTGGAAAGCAGACGTAAAAGAACTTGTTGGTGAAAACGATCCCGCCTCAGTATTTACCGTTTCCTCAGAATCGACTGTGATTGCAATCAACAGCCTTCTCTGGGGACGAGTGAATCTTACCGAAAAGCCCTCGCCGGAAACAATCGCCCAGTTAGTTGAAGCGGCTCAACTCGCTATTTCTGGTGCGAATGAGCAAACCTTTATGGCATCTGCTCTGAAGCTTTTTAAAATGGTCACAGGTTCTAAATACGAATTTAATATTCTGACTGAGCAGGGCGAACTTCAAGCGGCCCTTCAATGTTCAGACTTAAGCAACTGCAATTTATCCTATCCTGAATTCACAACGGTTAACCCAACGGGCTCGGCTGAAGATTGGACGAATGACTCTTTTGGAAATCGTATCAATAATTTCCGGACACCCGGTTTATGGCAGTTCTTTGCCTACGAGTCATCAGGACGAGATTTCGATAATATACGTAAAGAGCCTTACTACGCTTGGGTTCCATGGTTGGGCTATGAGCGACTCGGAAATGCCTTTCACAATCCCGCAGTGACCTTCTGGAGTCCTTCTAAAGAAACAAAAGAGTCTTTAGGCGTTGCCGATAATCACAAAGCGTTTAATACGGTCAAACGAGGAGCGGTTTCGAGCGGTTGCTTACGGATGCCTCCAGGTCAAGTTTGGGAAATGCGCCATATTTTTCCTGTTCAGAATTCCGTTGCGACTCAGGTTTACTTCTTCGGTAACGCTTCAACCGATTTCGATGTTTATGACGTCGATGGCAATGGCACTCTCGAAGTAATGGGCGTTGAATATTTTATTTCATACTCAAAAAGTGTGTCTAATAAGCGCGAAGGCGGCCAACTCAACGTGAGCGACGACAAACGGCTTGAGTTTTATTCGGATCTTTACGGCAAGAAAGGCGTCTTTACTGTCGAAAACGGCAAATACTTTTTCCAAAATCCGACTGTGTCTTTACCTTCTTACTTAAACTTCCAACAGAAGAGGAAAAATACTTCTCGCGTAACTATGGAAGGTAGTTTTCCATTATACGAACAAAAGTACCAGCAAGATAAGATCCAGTTCTATGTTCCAGCTAAAACTGACGGCTTAACGGGAATGTCTAACACCCCGATTTCAAAAAGGATCGTAAGACTCATGGGTCGTATCCGTGGTTGCGCACCAACCGCCGACAAAGAAGCCTGCGGTGAAGCGGCATTCGACAAAGAAGCAAAACAAATTTGGAACGAAGTTTTTTAAAAAGTACATTAAATTATGATTGAGCGTTGCCGAGGCTGCTAAGACCTCGGCAATATCAATTCGAAGATTTTGTTACGTTTTAAATCTCCTGAATAGGAGTTTTTAGTTTCTCCATTTCGACCGTGCTCCCGAGCTCCTTCACTTCACTATTCTGTGCTTTTTCGGCTGCTAGTTTGGCCATTGATATTCTGTCTTCATCGTGTTTACCCATATTAGTTCAAAACTCCAGTTCCTACATTTCATTTGCGGAGACTGCATTTTCCGCTACCGCCGACGTACAAAATCTAAAGTTATTCCTAATTTTAAACATCCGGAATTAAGTGATTCCAACTTCACGCCTATTTTCTTTTGTTTGACCCTAATGTTGCTCGGCCATTTTCCGGCAACTCGCGGCACATCGCTCACAGATTTCGGCGCATTCGAGCATTTCGGGACTTTCCTTACCCATGCTTCTACAGTCTTTGGCGCAAGCGTCACATATTTCCGCGCATACTCCACAGACTTCAGTATGAAAGTTCGAATCTAAAAGCATAAACTTTGCTGAGGTATCACAGATCGACAGGCATGCTTGCAGTAAATTGATATGTTCGGCTGAGGCATGCTCGCCGCCCATCGAAAGACAGTGGGGTATCATTTGCGTACAGGACTGGTAGCAATCGAGACAGTTCTGAATACATTCTTTCATTTCCCGATTAACGTGAATTGGCTGATATCGGCTTAGTGTTGAGTCGGTTTGGGTCTGCATATTTCTCCTCCTAGGTAAAAAAAATAATAGAACCGGCAATTCTCAAGATTTGTTGAGGCCGGTTACATCATCTTATTAGGAAAAGGATACAGAATGCGTTGAGCTTAGATGGAGAGAATGTGATGTTTTCGCTAAAGCGTTCCGCGTCTAGAACCCGATTCGGTCCTTAGTTCACCGAAACAGACAACGCGACGGTCTTTAGTTCCGATCCATCAATAAATTGGATCCAGAGGCGGTAATCCCCTTTTTCAGGAAACGTAGCGTGTATCATTCCTTCATTTGGACCCATTGACATGGGGTGAACATGAAGAAGCTGATCTCCGCTGGATGGCACCGCGACCACATGTGCGAACGCGCCTAAGTAGTTTTGTAGACTCGGGGAAGTTCCATCATTTCGCGTAAACTTCACAGTCAGCATCGTCATACTACCCGAACGAATTTCACCACTACTAAGTTCTACGCCCGAATTTCCATCGAGCCCGATACGATTGTCTCCAAGAACAGGAGGCAATGCCCATGCCGCTTTACCGTTTGCTACACTCAGCTTCGTAAATGCAGAGAATTCGCTTCCATCGACCGCTAGCTCTCCCTGAGTCCAAACCCAATAGTCTCCATCTACTAACAGATCAAAATTCACCCGCCATGATAATCCATCAAATTCTGGATGCAAATGCTGGAACTCCTTCAAAGATGAATCATAAATCAGGAAGTGAAGTTTTTTTTCGTGAGAAATTCTTAAATCAGAACCAGAGATTTTTTGGTTTGTATGAACGTCAATCATCGAAAAAAAGTAATCTATCGTACCCGCGTTTAATGCATGGGCAACTTCTGGCTTTAACATTACCCGGTCATGACCTTGGCTAGCAAAAACAGTATTCGACGTACCCAACAACAACATAAAGGCTAAAGTTAAAACTTTCATAATTTCCCCCCATTACAAATATTCGGTTTTATGCGAAAACTTTCGGTCAATATTCCCCTAAAAGTTCTGACAGTGCTAGAAACTTTATCCATTGTTCCCGGGTGTCACAAAGACAAATATTGAAGTACAGCTGTCAATAATGTAGCCAATATGGTAGTCGAGGGCGTGAATGATTTCTCTCATTACTAAGTGTTTTCAATAGGTTGCGTTTTCTATTTGGGCACCCATATTGCTTGTATATTACTTATGCATATTGAGGCATTAAACCTTAAATTCAGAATACGGGAACTGTCAATTTTAGCATTGGTATCCGCCGCGCTGTTTGTAGCAATTATGGATTCTAGCTACGCGCATTCCAACATTGCCCTAAGAGCAGAGGGCTCTGCCGAAGCTTCCGTAAGCGAGTGGATTTCTCCGAATACAGCCGTTGCAGCAGTCTTATATGTGGGCAAATTTTGGAATAAGATTAAAATGGTTGATGGCACTATTGGGTGGATCAAAAAATCAGAGATGAGTTCTCTACGTGTACCAACTGAAAATATCACTATTCTTAAACAGTCGACTGAACTGCGCGCTCAAGGTCGGCCAAACGCTTCTGTGACTGCGGAACTAGGTGCTGGAACAGTGATTATTCAGACACTTTATCGTGGAAGACACTGGGACAGAGTGGTCACAAACCATGGAACCGGTTGGATTCGTAAATCTGCGCTCCAAGGGCATTCCCACGAAAGTGTTTTCCAATCACAAGGTAGCGACGTCAATTGTTCAGTAAACAGAAATCTTGCTGATTTAGCATCGAGCGCAGAAGACATCCAGGAAATCGTGGCCGCGAGCGCCAACAACGGAGATGAAAACCGTATGGGCTGGATCTCTCCCGTTAAAGATCAATACTGCAGGATTGGATCAAAGTTCGGAATGCGAACCCATCCGATAACCCGTGTTCGGCAAATGCATACTGGAATGGACCTTCCACGGCCTAGAGGCGGCGCATCCCAAAGTGGCCACCCCATCGTCGCCCCTTTTGATGGAACGGTAATTTCCACAGGACCTAACGGTAACTGTGGAAATTATTTGAGAATAAAATCTACAGATGGCGAGTATGAAATGGGATTTTGCCATTTACAGGGAGTAAGTAGTGGGATTCGCGAGGGAGTGCGAGTAGAAAAAGGTCAATCTGTAGCGCGGATAGGATCGACAGGACTTTCAACCGGACCTCATGCGCATATCATAGTGTACCGAAATGGTGTAAAGGTTGATCCACTCAACTATTATACTGAAAGCCAGCTTTGTAAGTAATTTTTGTGCTAAACTTGGAAAGGAAAAAATGAAAACCTCGTTAATTAAGTACGCCATCTCGATAACACTTCTAGTTTTAGGATTAGATGCCTTAGCAAAGAGCCCTGCGGTAAGTCGCTCCGCTCAGTACTCTACCAAAACTTTAGCCGGGAAAGAATTTTACAATACTTGCTTCACTCTTATGAAAAAGAATCAGCCCGCTGATGCCGGTAGCGTGTGTTCCTGTATTGCTAGAAATCTCGAGAATAACTTAGGACCTCATTTAGGTGAAAAAGATATTCGCACTCTCGCCAAGTCATATTGCCAGGAAAACTGCGGCGAACAGGAAGACTCCGATTCTTTAGACTTGGAAATGCTGTACAAATTTGAGAGCACTACAGCTGTTCAGTGTCTCAAAAATTCGGACGCAAATATCTCTATCAAAAATTAATTTCGGTTTAGTTTCCCCTATGAGGGGCCTATCCCGAGCGAAATACTGCTTTATTATTTGTTTAATTTCAGCAAACTAAATTCGACCCAATCTCTAACTGTTTTTTTCTCTGATTCAGTTAGGCGACTTTGTCCATGCATAAACACGTAATTAAGTGGAGGCATTGTTTCTTCAGATATTGATTTTCCGATCGCCTTAAGGTCGGCTTTAGGAGTGCCATGACTCTTAAATGGGAAATCACCATCCATGTTCAAGTGCTTTTTAGCATCCCTAATATCAGCATCGATCATCGAGGTAACGAAAGGAACTTTGTAGTACCACGGAAAGCTAGTTTTACTGCTGTGACAATCAAAACATTTTTTCACAAATATAGGCCTTATCCGTTGCTTATATTCAGAATTTATACTGGCAAGCGATACTTCATCAGCATCCGTCGGCGGACTGATAACGGTATGATCCTCGCCCATATGGGCCATGACACTAGTTGCGCTAAAAAATGAAATTAGTAAAATCCGGTGATATAACTTTAACTTGTTCATTTAGCCTCTCACCTAAAATCTATATTGCGCGCCAACACCGACATTCTCTTCAGTAAACATGAAGCCTGCGGACCAATCCCAGCGGTTTGCGTACATAAGTGAGATTTCAAATTCGGTTTTAGCCTGTTCCCTAAACGAAACTTCGGCATCAGTAAAAATATACTTCGTCCATTGAAAACGCTTTTCCAAATCCAGTCTAAATTTTCCTTTATGATCCACTAAAATATTAGACTCGATCAAAAGCGGAAGAGTGTAACCGACTCCCAGAACTCCTCGGGTATTATCTTCTTCATACTCAGCAAAATAATTTCCACCGGCTACAATATTAAAGAAGTTTGTAAACCATCTTCGATACAACAACTCTCCTTCGAATTCGTCTAGGTTCTCATATTCACGGCTTTCGACGTGAGCCTCTAACGTATCCCAAGTCTTTGAGAGTCTAAATTGCGCTTGCGCATGGTTTGTCGCGGCCTCAACCATTCCGTCAAAATAAGTATGATCATGGAGATGCGGATCGTGCATCTCGTGCTGAGCTAGTTCTGGTGAAGGTTTATAACTCATGTAACGCACTACCCGCGCCATGCCTGTCTTCATGTGATAAAGGTTATGACAATGAAGCATCCACTGGCCAGGCTCGTTAGCGTAAAATTCAATAGTTCTAGTGCCGTGAGGTGGAACATCGACGGTATGTTTAAGTGGCGAGCGCTCACCGTTTTCATTTATTACTCGAAAAAAGTGTCCATGAAGATGCATCGGATGATGCATCATTGTTTCGTTCTCAAAGGTAAATCTAATCACCTGGCCTTTATTGATCATTATAAGGTAATCTTGGAAAATTGCTTTCCCGTTGATGTGCCAAATGTAGCGCTCCATGTCTCCGCCAAGAGTGAGCTTAAGCTCTTGAACCTTTGCTTCTTTAGGAAGAGTGGTTGGCTCAAGTGCTTTTAACTGGTCGACGCTCAAAGTATCCAACACAGATTTGGACTCTAACTCCTTTAAGTCGCGCGGAGCCGAGTTTTGCCTCAGCATGGCATCAGATTGTGTGCTCCAATCAATGCGACTGCTTGATCGTGAACTATGCGTGTCTGCGTGCATCTCGTGTTCGGCATGCCCTAAGTGAGCATCGT
>CAZDFM010000136.1:0-5216 GCA_964504465.1 uncultured Pseudobdellovibrionaceae bacterium
TACAAGAGATGCAAAGCCTAAACTCGATTTAAAATGACCTTGAGAGCTTTAGGCTATTACAACGTCCGAGAATCAGAGCGAATAAAAGAATTTCCACAATCCGTTTTGCGCAGCAAAACGGGGCAGTTTCAAAAGCTGAGCAATGGAAGAAACACGACGGCTTCCGTCCACGAAGTAAAGGTTGCCTCTTCGATCAACACGTCTGGAGTTACCGTTAACGCTGGTCCCAATTCAAGCGTGGGCGGAGCTGCTGGAACAAGTTCAGGCACCACTAAAGCTTGGCAGGTGCTACATGCCTCAGGATCAATCCATGTTAAAACATCGGTTCCATAAGGTGGAAGCCCCAAAATACTAGAGCGAACAGAGAACCCACCGCCGTCTTGTATAAGCCGTGCGGTTTTTAAGTTTTTATCGATCGGCAAAACTTGGCCGCTCACTGCACTTAAATCATCATTGAATTTTAAAATTTGCAGATCATCACTTGTGCCGGCTCGTCGTCCCATCCACATTGTTTGATTCGGTCCCTTTAAGAAGTATCCCGGAAACACGTTGTCCCAGTTTTGCGAATCAAACTTTAAGGATTTTAGCAAAGCACCTGCCGGATCAAGACTATGAAGTCTAAGGTTAGGCAGAACCACTGGGATACCTTCAGGCATCGCAGAGAAGTAAGCTTGTAAGACAACGTGGCCACCATCGGTCACATTCATGATGATGCGCTTATAAGTTTTAAAAATGTGATTCCAAGAAAGCTCATCATTCGAGTTGAGTTTTGCCACAAAAGAATCGCCAGAAGCCCGTCCTGAAAAATAAATATCACCCGTCACTGACGCAAGCACCGTATCAATATAAGTGCCAGCACCAAGACTTCGAACCGAAAGCGCGGCTCCCTCTGAACTTATTTTCATTAAGATGGCTTGAGGGCTGTCAGCTTCTCCTAAGTAGCCACCTAACCACACACTTCCGGAGTTTTCCTCGGCAAGACTTGTGATGGCCACACTTCTCTCTGAATTAAATAAACGTTTACTCCACACAAGTGCACCACTTCGGTTCATTCTCACAAGCCAAACAGAAAACACTGTTGAACCCGAAGGTTTAAAGGAAGCTGCAAGAAGTGAGTCGCCATTTGAAAGGAGCAGAACTTGGTCCGCGGCCTCACTGATCCAAGGATGTGATTTGCTCCAGAGCGTTTCGCCTTTACTGTTAAACCTTGCGAAATAAGAACCGTCTTGTTTAAGCCGTCCAGAGTCGATGTTCCAAAGTGTTCCGCTTGAGATTAGATCTTTTGAAGCGTTGGATTGAGTGGCGCCTAAAAGAATGAGTTTTTCAACATAGAATCTATCTTGGTAGCGAAGGATCCACGGCGAAGAGGATTCAATTTCAACTTCGACTGCAATTTGATCGGTAGGTTTTAAGTCTTGGCAGTTTTCGCGAACCAAAACATTCTGTTTTGATCTTGTCTCAATAGCCGAATCAAAGGCTTTGCCGTCAGTACAAAGCTCCGATGCTAAGTGAATATAGAGCTTTCCATCATAGCCGCTTCCATTTCCGCCACTTTGTAGGTTCGTGGTTTGGGGTCCAGTTATGACACCTGACATTTTACAGTTTTGAAAAAGTCCGAGCAGTAGAAGAAGAATTGCAGCCGGCAGTAGAGCTTTAAGCAATTTACGAGTCAGAGACTTCCCCTAAGGTATTGAAGTTAGTATTTCATTTTAAAGCATAGAGCAGAATTCGCCGAGAAAATAGAATGAATTCTGGTCGCAAGTCTCACTATGAGACACTGCTTAAAGACATTGAACTCGCAGTCCGTGAAGGTCGAGTTCCGTCTGTAAGGCCCACACTCGCAAGTTTGAATGCAGCTCAGGTTCCAGAAGAGTTCAGGCTCGCGTTTGCTAAGCTCTGCCGACGCGTAGGGCTTAATGACGTAGGAATTCGTCTTCTGACTCCGCTGAAGACCCAAAACAACAAAGAGGTTGCCGCCGAGTACGCGGTTCTTTTACAAAGGGCCGGAGTTTTAGATGAGAGTCTAAAAATGCTTAAGAGTATTCCCCGGACT
This sequence comes from uncultured Pseudobdellovibrionaceae bacterium, assembly GCA_964504465.1. Lineage (GTDB taxonomy): Bacteria > Bdellovibrionota > Bdellovibrionia > Bdellovibrionales > UBA1609 > CAZDFM01. Next base: position 2,054 of record CAZDFM010000136.1, read on the forward strand.
GAAGTACCGGAGGCTGATCTTTACGAAGCCTTCTGCCATTTTAATCGCTGGGAATACCAAGAAGCCCTGCCGCTTTTGCGAAATTATCTCTCGCAAAACATTAGCCCCTACGACCACCTAGTTGGCAAAGTGAACTTGGCCGCAGCACTCACCGCCTGTGATGAATTTAAAGAAGCACGTGAGCTTTTAGCAGAAAATATTCAGCAATCTCGTAGCGAAGGCAACCGAAGGCTTGAAGGAAACTGCTACGAAATTTTGGCGCAAATTCAAATTATCGAAAAACAGTTTTCTGAGGCGAAATCTTCTCTTGAACAAGCTCACTTAATACTGGGCGGAGAAAATACAGTGGCAGAACTGTCGGTCCTTAAGTGGACTTCTGTGCTGAATGCATATTTAGAGAATTCAACTACTGGCCTACTCGAGTTTCGAAAACAAGCCCTTGCACTTAAAGACTGGGAAGCACTTAGACATACGGATCTACACATTTTAAACTTAGACTTTTCGCCTGAACTTTTTCATATGCATCTGTTTGGCTCCCCGTGGCTTGGCTACAGAGAAAAAGCTCAACGAATGCTTGGACGAGTGATTGACGTAGACGCTTACCTTTTAGGTCATCCAGACGCCCGTACTCTTGACGTGCGAACGGGTCAACTTGACGGCAAACAAGTTCTGGCATTCGGGGGAAGCCTTCATCGAACGCTCGAAGCACTTTTGAGAGATTTCTATCGGCCCGTTTCGGTGGGCGGTCTTTTTGGAATGTTGTTTCCTGAAGAACACTATGACATCTACTCTTCGCCTAACCGTGTGCACCAGCTTCTTTTTAGGCTTCGTAAATGGTGTGAGGAGCAAAATCTACCTCTTGAAATTCAGCAAGAGCAAGACGCCTATAAATTAAGTACGTCGCCAGAGCTTGCCCTCATAGTGCCCTACGAAAAACGAACGCCCGACGTTAACCACCAAGTGCTACAAAATTTAAAACAAGCGTTTCCAAATGAGACGTGTTTCAAATTGAAACAGGCTTCTGAAAGTTTAGGGATCGCAGCATCACAGCTTCGCAATGTTTGTAACTGGGCACAAGAGCAAGGCTTAATGGAAAAAAGCGGTGCTGGATCGTCAACACTTTACTATATACCTATGGCTCCTGTAAAAAAGGCTGCCTAACTCCTTTACAGTCTTTTATTCGATGTAAGTTCGCAATTTGCGTCCCTTGAGTGAAACTTAATTTATCACTTAACTGGGGGACGAACAAAATGCTTCATCATTCTAAAAAACTCTTTTCCGCAGCCTTAGTCGCTTTATTTTGTGCGGCCTGCGGAGACAAAGAACCCGCCGTTTATTACAGCTCAGAAGATCAAGCCTCTGAAGGAGAACAACAAATGGACTACACAGACAATCAAGACTTCGACTTTGGAACTTACAACCCTGGCACCAGCATGAACGACCCTCAGCAATCAGGCAACCAAACTGGGCAGCAACCTGACTCTCCTGTGAATCAACAGCCTGGGGCTCAACAGCCCCAGGCTCAGCTCTCCAACATTGAAAACTACCTTGTTCAACTCTATAAAAACCTCTACGGCCGAGCTCCTGACATCAATGGAATGGACTACTGGGTGAACGCGTATGAGACGGGCTCTGCAGGATGTAAAGCGATCACTCATAGCTTTTTATTCGGCGGCGAGATATTGGGCCTAAGAAATGAAGCGATCAACGGCAACCGGGTTGCGAAACTCACTTACTTAAATGCTCTTTACCGCGGAGTTTTAGGACGCGCACCAGATGCTGCGGGCAGAGCTTACTACATCGCAGAGCTTGATCGCGGCTTACCTATTCCAAATTTAGAGGGTTCGTTTTTACTCTCTGATGAATTTAAAAAACGCTGCGCCAGCTTCTCGCTAGATTACTAAAAGAATATTGGGGCTCCCTCTTTATAAAAGCGGGAGCCTTTGATTTTTAAAGCCTACCCTCATATCAACCTGGACAAGCCCACCGCGACCCTGCTACCAATTCTAAATGAAAATCTACCAGCATTATAAAGATAAAAATTATCGCTACATCGGAACCGCAAAACACAGCGAAACGCTTGAAGACCTCGTTATTTACGAAGCGCTTTACCATAATGAGTTTTCAAGACTCTGGGCCCGCCCAAAAGAAATGTTCTACGGAACCCTACTTGTAGATGATCAGATCACGCGCCGATTTCGGGAACTTCCACTTAAAATTGAAACTGAAACCACCACTGACAAAGAAAAACTCGCAGAGCTAGGTGGCTTGTTTAAAGAAACCTTAAGCGAGCTCAAACTTGAAGACGTTTTAGAGCGACTCAAACAACACCCGAAGTGTTTAATTCTTAAGGCTCGACTGGGAGAGGCCCTATGTGGCTTTAAAATCGGCTACCAACTGAATGAAACTACTTTTTACAGTTGGCTTGGGGGAGTTCATCCGAGCTATCGAGGCCTAGGAATCGCCATGAAGCTTATGACTCACCAACATAAGTGGTGCAAAGAAGAAGGCTTTCGCAAGATTCAAACTAAAAGCCAAAACCAGTATAAAGCAATGCTCAAATTAAACTTAAGCGCAGGCTTTGACGTCATCTCTATGGAAGAATCCAAACGCGGAGTAAAAATTCTTCTTGAGAAAAGTTTGCTCGAGTTACCTTAAAAGGGGCAGTCCTTTACTTAGGGCCGCAACCTTCTCTTTAGGGCCTACGAGCGCGATCCCGACATACTGTAAGTCTTCAGTTTTGGCCTCTTGAAGACTTTGCCTGTAGGCTTCAAAACTTTTCGCAGCTCGTGCAGGCTCAGAAAATCCCACCACAGTTAAGCCGGCAAATTAGCTTTAAGTATTATGATACATTTATGGGTGAACTGAAAACTCATCGAAATACCTCTCGCGTTAGAATGAAAAACGGTATAGCACTTAAATCGGATCGCAAAAAAGTGCGAAAACAAGTACTAGTACTAAAAAGCATACCAGACTGGTTTTAGAAAGACGGTTGGCAATGAGAGCGCACGTGAAAACAAAATTTAACTGTCCTGCTGAAATGACTCTTTCGCTCATTGGTGGAAAATGGAAAGCGATATTGATCTATAATTTACGCAAAGGTCCTCAGCGCTTTGGCGAACTCAAAAGGCTTTCTCCAGGTATTACCTCAACCACGCTTTCA
>CAZDFM010000136.1:5226-6798 GCA_964504465.1 uncultured Pseudobdellovibrionaceae bacterium
TCGTGAACTCGAAGAAACGGGGCTGGTAAGTAGAAAAACAATGGGCCGCGAAAGCATTGCCGGAGTCGAGTATACGCTCACACCTAAGGGACAAAGTTTGAAACCCATACTCAATTCGCTTATTAGATGGGGCATTGAAAATCAAAAAGATTATGTTATTGGCGATTTTGGAATGGCCATATTTCAGAAATAACTTTTCATCGTTTGAACTACCTGCTTAAATTAGCTCATAAGAGTTCCAATTTAGGAGAGGTTCACTTGGGAAAATTAATCTTACGTGTATTAGCTTGTATTTTAGGCATCACAATGTGTTTAGTTGCGCTCGTCGCAGTTACTAACCTTTATGACCCACCACTTGACCCAACTGTTGCCGAAATCTTAGCCAAACCCCGAGACCTAAGCGAAGAACAAACGAAAGCCTTTTATTACCTTTTAGGTCTACATGCAGCCGAAAGTGTCGAAACAGCCGAAGCAAAAGGGCTTGAACTCTGGAAGCGTTTTGAAAGCGGTGACAAAACTGCACTCCAAAACTTGGACCACAACAAAGCCTTTCCAAAAGTGGAATTTAAAGGCTGCGGCGAGAGTGATGTTTGCGGAGTGGCTGAGCTTGAAGCAGATCCAATGCTCGCACAGCACATTCTCGACAACGAAGAGGCGTTAAAACGACTTAATCATTTAGTCTCTTACGGAGAGAGCGGGCACTTACTTTTGGCTCAAGACTCGTTTTGGAGTGCACCTCAGTTTAGAACCGTACCCGTGGACCAAAATTTAGCACGCCTTTTTTATTTGCAACTTGCTCAATGGTTTAAAGAAAACGAGTCAACCCGAGCTTTTCAGCTTATCGTGCAAAGCAATCACTATATGCGAAACGTTTTATTAACCGGCACTGAAATCGACCGGCAGTTTGCGGCCCTCTACTTAAAAAACAACGCGCACCTTTTAAAAACCGAAAAAGAACGTCTGCCCGAGCTAGAAATTAGTGAAGAAGTTAAGGCTTCTTTTCAGATCCCTCAGGCGGATGAAATTTTAAACGCCCTTCTTGAAACTGAACTCAAAATTTTTGCGAGCACTTTTTCTTATGTTGAAAAGGCCGGTGATTTAGTTGAACACACAGGAGTGTCTTCGGGAACTCCTGACAGACGTGAGTGGTGGCATGAAGTTCCGGTAACTCCAGGTCTTAAACCGAATGAAACTTTAAATAAGTTTTACGAGATTCAGGTTCAAACCGCGTCCACAGAATGCGACCACATTAACCAAGAAAATGAACTTGAATGTGTCCCCGCCCGAAGCTGGCTAAAACCTTCACCTTGGTTTTATGTAAGGAACCCAATCGGCCATGGCCTCGCTCTGTTGAACTCAAATAAGATGTCGCGTAAAAACAGTCGGCTGTTTTCAAGACTCGATGAAATTCGTGAGTTTGCAGATCAGCTTAATTAGTCCGTTATTTAAGCCGCTCTAATACTGAGCCACTTACGAACGGTTTCAAAGATTCCACGCTCTTTTCTACGGCGCGTGTATTCTTTAGCCCAGTTTCGAGCACCTGGAAGCGCATGAACCAAATTAGGAAGAAGC
>CAZDFM010000137.1:0-6749 GCA_964504465.1 uncultured Pseudobdellovibrionaceae bacterium
AAGTGACAACTGGCTTGATGGGAGCAGCACTTGGTCGATTGTGTGATCCTTAAAAATCTCTCTTTTTACGAAATCTCCGTGCTGAGTTTCGATTACGAAAAACGACATTTCGGGGTAGTCAGACTTTAGTCGAGCCATCTCTTCAATAATCAAACGCACATTTTGAGGGTCATCATCAGACATTCCAAATCGGTGATGCGGACTATGCCCGTAGACCTCAATCGCTTTTTGAACCGAGGCTCGGATTGCGGACTGTTTTAATCTCGCAATCGGAGTTTCAGGCTCATGGCCCAATGACTTCTTAACTTCAGGATGACTTACCGGAAAGAGACTTAAATAATTTGGCTCGTGCGGTAGCAACTTGTATTTCACAAACTGCCGAATCCCCGCCTTTAAAGTTTCGGGATGATGCCCTCGAGCGGTGATAACAGAGACCGGACGCTGGTTAAAAACTGCATGATAAAAACATGACCACGACGGCCCCTTCCACCGAAAATCTTCAAATCCAAGGGCCGCTGCCAGATCTTGTTCAAAAGCCTGACGTCGACCCAGAACTTTCGCGACCAAACCAATCTGTTTATCTCGAAAGCACCGAAACGTTCCTTTTTGTTCATCGTAATCAATGCGGTAATCTTGGTAGGGCCCCGTTTTTCCGATCTGCCCGCTATGCTGAGCAAAATGCCCACTCGTCAGCATAAGTTCTTTGCCGGTGTCTTTATGAAAAATAAAAATGGGTGTACTTAAAAAGGCAACATTGTCGTCAAAGTCGAAAAAATAAAAGCTTCGACCACCCTTATAGAAATTTCGATCAGGCTCTTGAAAACGCCGAATCTCAAGCTCCATCTGAGCCTGTGTCGTCTTCGGTTTAAAAAACAATCGAGGTCTACGCATTCCTCACAATTACCAAATGCCTCAAATTTTAGCAAAGGGAGCTTAGCTGTTGGCTCGCGCTACGTCGGATTTTTTGAGTATGGTTTTTTTGGCTGGCGTTGCTTCGGCTTTTTGAGCTTTTGCGGGCGCAGCTTTTTTGCCTTTTGCAGGTGCTGTGACGACGGCTTTTTTACCCTTTGCTTTTGCGGGTTTAGTATCCGCTTTAGGGGCCTTCGTTTTGGCGCTCGCTTTGGCTTTTTTCGCTGGTTTTTCTGTCGGAGCTTCTTCTTTGCCCATTTTGTCTTCGATAAGACTCAAAGCATCTTTAAGTTCAAACTCTTCGACTTTGGCGTCTTCAGGAAGCGAAATGTTCTTTTTGCCGTACTTGATATAGGGCCCATACTTCCCTGACAGAACTTGGATATTTTCTCCAGTTGTCGGGTGAGCACCAAATTCTTTTAGGGCTTGTGAGCGTCCACGCATTTTCTTTGGCTGCGCAAATAACTCAAGTGCGCGCTTAAAATCTACGGCAAACAAATCATCAGTTTTCGGAATTGATCTAAAGTCTCCATCGTGAACCACATAAGGACCAAAACGACCAAGGCCTTTTTTAATATCCTTCCCGGTATCAGGATGCGCTCCTAAAGTTTTTGGAAGCTCTAAAAGTTTCAGAGCTAATTCTAAAGTCACACTTTCGGGCAAGATATTGGGGGGAACAGCCATACGTTTTGGCTTTGTGCCTTCATTCACGTCTTCTGCTTCGCCCAACTGAACATACGGACCGTAACGGCCGGTTAGAACATATACGGGAAGGTCCGTATCAGGACATTTTCCAAGGGCATCGGTTCCATTTATTTTTTGATCGATCAGTTTGTTTGCCATGTCGGACGTGATGTCACCTGGAAATTGATTGTCCGGAAGTGAAGCGCAAACCTCTTCGCCTTCACCACCATCTCGACAAACATAGGCTCCATAACGACCGATTCTAAAAACAAGTCCATCGAGACCCGAGAGTTGAATTTGGCGAGACTCTTCGCCTTTAATCACTTTATCTTGAGTTTCGACCTGCTCTTTTAAACCACGACCACCGAAGTAAACCGAAGTCAGATATTTCACGTAGTCCGTATCACCAGCCGCAATATCATCTAGCGAGCGTTCCATTTGCGAAGTAAATCCTAAGTCGACAAAATCTGGTAGATGCTGACTTAAAAGTTTCGAAACAACTAAAGCAGTAAAAGTAGGAACCAAAGCGTTTCCAACTTTACGAACATACCCACGATCTTGAATCGTTCCGATAATCGATGCGTAAGTTGAGGGACGACCAATGCCTTCTTTTTCCATTGTTTGTACTAAAGTGGCTTCTGTATATCGCGCTGGCGGCTTGGTTTCGTGTTCGGTGATTTTAATATCCGCGCAGTCGACGGAATCGCCCTTTTTTAAATTTGGAAGACGCACTTCTCGCTCGTCTAATGCACCCTCTGGATCATCTTGACCTTCTACATACGCTTTCAAAAATCCCGGAAACTCAATCGTCATACCCGAAGCTGAAAAGACGGTGTCGCCGACTTCAAATTTAACGCTGACTTGCTTCTGTTGAGCATTCACCATTTGTGAAGCAACTGTTCGCTTCCAGATCAAATCGTAAAGGCGAAACATCCCCCCGCTTAGACCCGTATCATCAGGTTTTACAAAAGCAGTTCCGGCCGGGCGAATCGCTTCATGGGCTTCTTGTGCTCCCTTTGCTTTTTTACCGGTGTAAAGGCGAGGCTCTGCAGGCACATAGGTTTTTCCATAAAGATCTAAAATACACGCACGAGCCGCATCAATCGCTTGTTGAGACAAGTTGGTAGAATCTGTTCTCATATAGGTGATAAAACCGCGTTCATACAATTTCTGCGCAAGTTCCATTGTCTCACGAGAAGAAAGACCTAGTTTACGGTTAGATTCCTGCTGAAGAGTCGAAGTAATAAAGGGTGGAGCAGGTTTTCGAGAAATCGGTTTTTCTTCGACGTCGCTCACCTTCCAAGCTTTGCCTTGAATCCCTTTTAAAAGTTCTTCAGCTGTTTTTTCTTTTAAATGAACGACCTGATCTTTTTTATCTGAAAGCAGCTCACCAGTTACACCGTCGAAGTCCCGACCTGTCGCAACTCGTTTATTCTTCCAGCTTAAAAGCTTGCTTTCGAAAGCCACTTTGTCTTTTTCGTTCTTGGCTGCAACTCCCCAGTATTGGCTTTTCTTAAATTTCAAACGCTCATGTTCGCGTTGAGAAATCAAAGTCACCGCCACCGATTGGACTCGACCCGCTGATAAGCCGTAAGCTACTTTTTTCCAGAGAAGTGGTGAAATAGTGTAACCCACTAAACGATCTAAAATACGGCGAGCCTCTTGAGCTCGAACTAAGTTAACGTCGACGTCGCGGAATTCTTTTAAGGCGCCCTGAATGGCCTCTTTCGTGATCTCGTGAAACACCATACGTTTTACCGGAACTTTAGGGCCTAGCACTTCCATTAAGTGCCAGCTGATGCTCTCCCCTTCTCTATCTTCGTCCGTCGCGAGAATGAGTTCGTCTACGTTCTTAAGTTTGTCTTTGAGATCTTTTACGATTTTAGTTTTGGTTTTAGGGATGCAATAAATGGGTTCGAACTCTTGTTCGACGTTTACGCCCAAATTGGCCCAAGGTTGTTTTTTGAACTTTTCAGGAATGTCTTTCGCCGACTGGGGCAAGTCACGAACATGGCCCATACAAGATTCAACGATAAATTCTTTGCCGAGAAATTTGCGAATAGTTTTTGCTTTTGTTGGCGACTCAACAATGACGAGGCGTTTTTCGGTTTTGGCCATGAAATGGATTTTCCCCAATTTTTTGAAGGACCGTCGGTCTGTCTATATATATAGTGCTATTTACTTAACTGCTCTCTAAGATAGGGCTTTGACAAAACAAGTATCAAGCATTTCTTATTGACGTAGGATGACAAGTTCCTGATTTGATGGTCCAAAGACTAGGGACCAAGACTTTTACTCCATCTTAGTAGGGCTCATGAAAGATCTAAAATCTCTTACGAACCACAACATCAAAGTCGTTTTTACAGACATCGACGGAACCATCACCGAAGAGGGACGGCTCAATAGCGCCGCCTACGATGCCCTCTGGAAACTACACCGAGCTGGATTTAAAGTTGTTCCGGTCACAGGACGCCCCGCAGGCTGGTGCGAAATGATCGCTCGCCTTTGGCCAGTCGACGCCGTCATCGGAGAAAACGGCGGATTTTATTTTCAGTATAAAAATCAAAAAATGCTCCGACACTTTGAACAATCTGAACAAGAGCGCGCTTTGAACCGCGATAAATTAAAAAAAGTTGAAGCCCAAATTTTTAAAGAAGTTCCCAACGCTGCTTTGGCTTCGGATCAGTTTTGCCGCATCTTTGATTTAGCCATCGACTTCTGCGAAGACATTCCCGCCCTACCCGAGAGCGACATTCAAAAAATTAAAAAGATTTTCGAAGCCCACGGCGCCCAAGCTAAAATTTCTTCGATTCACGTCAACGGCTGGTTTGGAGATTTCGATAAAGGCAGTACTTGCATTAAGTTCGCACAAAAAGAATTGGGCTATAACCTCGAGCAGCTTAAAACAAACTCTACGTTTGTGGGCGACTCCCCCAACGACGAACCACTGTTTCAGCTTTTCCCCCACTCCTTCGGTGTGGCTAATGTTAAAAACTTTGCCTCGCAAATGAAGTCTCTTCCGGCATATATTTCTCCTTCTCGAGAAGGAACAGGTTTCGCTGAGATCGCCGAACATCTGATTAAATCTAAAACGAATTAAAATTTGATTTGATTAGCGTGTAATGAACTCAAACAAACTTCGACTTTCGAGAGATGAAGTTGAGTTAAAAAAAAAGCTTTTCGACATTTTCCGGAGGGCGACCTATTACGGCTTTGCCGTTATGAACTACGATAGGTCTTTCAATTAACGATGGATTTTTTGCGAGATTCTCCGCGATGCTTTCAGACGTCTCAAGCGAAAACTGGAGTTCTTTATATCTGTCGTCGTTTTTCCGTACGATTGATTTGGCTGGCACATCGAGTCCCGAAATGATTTCAAGAATTTCAGATTTTGTCGGTGGCGTTTTTAGATATTCGATAACTTGAGGAGTTACTCCACGCTTTTCTAAAAGCGCTAAGGTCAACTTGCTCTTTGTGCAATTTGGATTATGAAAAATAGCCCACTCAGCTTTAGACATTTATGTCTCCTCGCCAACAATATCGCTCAGGTTAGAAAGCTCATTCAGTTCTATCATGAAGTATCCCTATGCCTTGCCGTCGCAAGGATCGCGAGATCGAACTTAGCTACGACAACTCCCACTCCTCCGGGGGAGTCGCATTGCAATATAATTTCCCATTATATCTTTAACTCATGACTCAACTCCGGCGCCGGAGTTGAGTCGTATTTATTTTTTTATTTCGGTCAGTGCAGCAAACGGATTGTTAAACGGTTTTCCCGCAGGCTTTTGAGGTTGAGAGCGATTGCGGTCTCCGCCTCCACCGCGCTGAGGGCCTCTGCCTTGAGCATTTCGGTCGTCTCGTCGAGGACCGCGGTTATCACGGCCACCGCCCGCTGGCCGAGAACCTTCGTTCCGAGAACCTTCGTTCCGAGAACGATCGCCTCCTCCGCGTGCTTGAGCACCTTTATCGCCACGAGGACGGCGTTCGCCTTGTCCTTCGCCGCGAGCCTGACGAGGTTCTTTCGAACGTTCAGGACGAGGCTCACGAACTTGAGCGACTTTTTCAGCCAACTTCATAGTCAAAGAGATCTGATTTTTATCTAAATCAATTTTTAAAACTTTAACCTGAACTTGGTCGCCAGGTGCGACTACTTTTGCAGGATCATCCACAAACTTATCTGACAATTCAGAAATGTGAACCAAGCCGTCTTGGTGAACACCGATATCGACAAAAGCTCCAAAGTTCGTCACGTTTGTCACAATACCAGGACAGATCATGCCTGGCTGAAGATCTTTAACTTCGTTAATGTCTTCACGATATTGGAAGGCTTTGAAACCATCTCGAGGATCGCGACCAGGAGCTTTTAGTTCTTTGACGATATCTAAGAAAGTGTATTCCCCAACAAGTTGGCTCCACTTTTCTTTCATCGGCATCAAAGCTTCTGCTTCGGCACCCATAAGGGCTTGAAGAGGTTTTCCGATTTCTTGCGCCATTTCGCGAACGGCTGAGTAGCGCTCAGGGTGAATACCTGTTTTATCTAGAAATACTTTTCCATTTGGAATTCTTAAGAACCCTGCTGCTTGTTCGTAAACTTTGGTCGAAAACTGAGGGACGTTTAAAAGTTCAGAGCGCTCTTGAAAAAGACCTTTTTCTTTTCTGAACTGAACAATATTTCGAGCCGTTGCAGGACCAATCCCAGCCACATACTGAAGCAAAGAAGTTGAAGCGGTATTTAAATCCACTCCCACTCTGTTCACACATGACTCTACTACTTCGTGTAGGCTCTTCTTAAGTTTAGTCTGAGAAACATCGTGCTGATACTGACCAACCCCAATGCTTTTCGGTTCAATTTTAACTAATTCAGCCAAAGGATCTTGAAGTCGGCGTGCGATTGAAATCGCTCCACGCACAGTTAAATCAAGTTCAGGGAATTCTTCACGAGCCACGTCAGAAGCAGAATACACACTGGCGCCCGCTTCGTTCACCATAACAACCGGAACCTCAACGCCCATCTGCTTAAAGATTTTGCGCAAGAAAGTCTCGGCTTCACGGCCACCGGTTCCGTTACCCACGGCTACGGCTTCAATTTTCACCTGTTTTAAAACTTCTTCGAAAAGTTTCTTCTCGAGTACGTGGAGTTGCAAGACTTTTCGATG
>CAZDFM010000138.1:0-6747 GCA_964504465.1 uncultured Pseudobdellovibrionaceae bacterium
ATAACTAGGGTAGTGCGTTGCTCAGAGATTTCTCGTAAGGATTGCTGGATTTCTTTTTCGTTACTCGAGTCGAGCGCTGAGGTGGCCTCATCAAAGAGCAAAATCTTGGGCTCTTTTAGAATGGTTCTCGCAATCGCAACCCGTTGTTTTTCTCCGCCTGAAAGTTTTAAACCGCGTTCACCCACTGGGGTTTCATATTTTTCAGGAAGGTCTAAAATAAAATCATGAATACGAGCAAGCTTTGCCGCTCTTTCAACATCTTCTTGGCTCGCATCTGGCCTGCCGTACTGAAGGTTGTAACCAATGGAGTCATTAAAAAGCACTGTATCCTGGGGCACGACGCCGATATGGGCTCTTAAAGATTTTTGACTTACCCCTCGCAAATTTTGGCCGTCAATTTCAATGACACCCGATGTGACATCGTAAAAGCGAAACAGTAGGCGCGCGATCGTAGATTTTCCAGAGCCACTTGGACCTACGAGCGCGAGAGTCTTACCCGCATCAACTTTAAAACTAACGCCCTTTTAAATTTCGCGATTGGGGTTGTAAGAGAAGTGCACGTTTTTAAATTCTATCACGCCAGCTGTAATTTTGAGGTCTTCGGCATGGACTGGGTCGGCTACAGACGGTGCGACATCGGCGAGTTCGAACATTTTATCCATATCCACCAGACTGTTTTTGATTTCGCGATAAACGAAGCCTAAAAAGTTAAGCGGCATATAAAGTTGAATTAAAAAAGTGTTCACTAAAACAAAATCGCCCACCGTGAGCTGCTTATTAATAACCCCTTGAGCTGCCATAAGCATTACGGCGACAAGCCCCGAGCCTATGATTAAGGCTTGAGTTAAATTCAAGAGCGAAAGGCTGGACTGACTTTTGACCGCAGCGGTTTCGTAGTGAGCGAGTGAAGAATCAAAGCGTTTGTACTCATGTTCTTCATTGCCGAAGTACTTAACCGTTTCGTAGTTCAGTAAGCTATCAATGGCGCGGGTGTTGGCCTTAGTTTCGGCATTGTTCATATTTTTTCGGTACTTAAGGCGCCACTCGGTTACCGCGAGAGTTAAAAAAATGTAGAGAGCAATAGTAACAAAAACGATCGAAGCGTAGGTTATATTGAAATGATAAATCAAAATCCCGGTGACCATGAGGATTTCGATCAACGTCGGAATAATATTAAACGTCATAAAATTCAGAAGAAACTGAATTCCGCGGGTTCCTCTTTCAATAACTCTTGAAAGTCCTCCCGTTTGTCGCGAAAGGTGAAAATCAAGAGAGAGCTCGTGCAGATGCTTAAAAGTATTGAGGGCAATAGTTCTTTGGGCATGTTGAGCGACTTTGACAAAAATAAAATCGCGAAGTTCGCCAAAAACAGAAACCATAAAACGAGCGAGACAATAAGAGACAATAAGCGCAGCGGGCAAAACCAGAGCCAGGTTAGCATCAGAGAATCGGTCGATAATTAATTTTAGTAAGAACGGAACATAGACGTTGAGCACTTTTGCCAAAACTAAAAAAATCAGAGCGAAAATGACTCGAACTCTTAAATCATTCCGATTTTTCGGCCAAAGATATAAAGCTAAGGTCTTAAGCGGATTCCAGTGATTCGTTTTAGCTGCAGACTCAGCCGCAGAGTAAGTTTGAGGTCTCACTAGAAGTTTGTGACCGCAGCTTTAGCCAGTTTATATTCTTTTTCAAGACGGTCTACCAGTTCGCTGACTTTTGGTACGTCAGAGATATTGCTGACTCCATGACCCGCCGACCAAATGTTTTTCCAAGCTTTGGCTTCATCGTCTAAAGTGAGTTTGTCACCGAAATTAACTTCTCCTCGGTCGTTAAAATCTTTAAAGCCAGCTTTTTCAAGACTTGGCTTCATAAAGTTAGCTGGAATCCCAGAGACCGCGGGAGTGTACACGATTTCTTCTGCTTTCGTGCTTAAGACCATCTGTTTGTACTCTTCTTGGGCATTGCTTTCTTGAGTCGCGATAAAGCGAGTTCCCATATAGGCGAGGTCAGCTCCCATAACTTTTGCGGCCAGCACATCTTGACCATGTCCGAGCGCACCCGCGAGCAAAAGAGTTTTATCAAAAAACTGCCGGATTTGTCCGACCAGAGCAAATGGATTAATACGGCCGGCGTGGCCACCAGCGCCTGCAGTTACAGCAATCAGTCCATCAACTCCGGCTTCAGCCGCTTTTTGAGCGTGTCGAAGTGTTGTGACATCGTGAAACACTACGCCTCCATAGGCGTGAATCTGCTGAACAAGTTCTGCGACAGCGCCAAGTGAGGTAATAATGAGTGGCACCCTTTCTTCGATGCAGACTTTAAGATCTGCCTCGAGCCGTGGATTTGATTTATGCACAATTAAATTTACACCAAAGGGAGCTGCCGGTTTTCCGGTTTGCTTTTCATGCTGGCTTAATTCGCTTTTGATGGTCTTTACCCATTCTCTAAAACCTTCTGTGCTTCGTTGGTTAAGAGCAGGGAAGGTGCCCACAATCCCACTTTTGCAGGACTCGATAACTAAGCGGTCACCTGACACCAAAAACATGGGAGCAGCTACGACTGGAAGCCGCAGATTTTTAAATGAAGGGGGAAGTGCCATGGGATCTCCTCTTAAGCTTGGGTTGTAGCTTCGGATTTAAATTTTAACAACAGCTGTCGGTTTTTAACCTGCGCACCAGTCTTTATATCTACACTCTCAACAGTGGCCGAAAATGGTGAGCGAAGCTCAAACTGCATCTTCATAGCCTCAATCACAACTAGCAGCTCTCCGCTTGAAACTTTTTGTCCCGGCGTCGCAAGAAGCTTTACTACCGTGCCTTCGAGCGGTGCTGTAAGAGAATTTCCAGAGCTATCGCCATCCACAGAACTTCGCTGCAAAAGTGGATTGACAAATTGATGAAGTTCTCCCTCAAAGAGCACAAAAATATTCGAGCCGGCCATAGCGACTCGAGCCGTAAGGCTCTCGTCAGCTAGATAAAAACTGAGTTTTTGAACCGTGCCGTTTAAACTGTACTCCTGAAGCCGTAATTTTTTGCCTAAGTTATTTTCAGCTGAAGACCGCGAGATTTCAAAAACATTGTCTTGCAGTTCGTTAACGTAGAAAACGCATGGGTTGTTCTTTTGTTTTAGAAGAACGGTGGCACGATGATTAAGATTATTAGTCCAGTTTGATACCGAGTTTGAGACTGTTTTTAATTTGTCTCGGCTTAAAAGATAAATAGAGAGAGCAGCTGAGAACTGAGATTGTTCTTCGTATTTTAGTTCAGGAGCAGTAAATTTGACTTGATCAAGAGTGCGAGTAAAAGTCTTTCCACCTTTAAAGAAATCGCTTTCTAAAATTTGTTTCAAGAAGACTTGGTTGGTAGTGAGGCCCACGATAAAAGTTTCTTCGAGCGCACGAGAGAGACTCTGGATTGCTTCGTCACGGCTCGGAGCAAAGGCGATCAGCTTTGCCAGCATCGAGTCGTAGTAAGACGAAACCTCGGTTCGATCCGTTAAAAAATGATCAACCCTTATAGTCTTTGAAAACTCAAAAGCTTCAATTCGACCCATTTGTGGTTGAAATGATTTATAGGGATCTTCTGCATAAATTCGAGCCTGTATAGAGTGCCCACTAAATTTAATCTCGGATTGTTTAAGCGGAAGTTTTTCTCCCTGGGCAATCTTAAGCTGCCATTCCACAAGATCGAGACCCGTAACCATTTCAGTGACTGGGTGCTCAACCTGCAGTCGAGTGTTCACCTCTAAAAAATAATATTCACCCGAGGGGGAAAGTAAAAATTCGACCGTGCCCGCATTTGTATACCGACATGCTTTTGCAAGCTTAACTGCATCATTTGCAATTCGATTGCGAACATCAGGGGAAAGGGCGGGAGACGGGCTTTCTTCTATTATTTTTTGATGCCGGCGTTGAGCCGAACAGTCCCGTTCTCCAAGATGTACAACTTCTCCTGATTGATCACCAAAGACTTGAATTTCAATATGATGTGCATCGGGCAAATATTTTTCTAACAAAAGTTCGGCACTTCCAAAAGAACTCAATGCCTCAGACGAAGCGATAGAAAATTGCGCCTCAAGCTCTTGAACTTTTTCGACCAACCGAATTCCGCGCCCGCCGCCGCCGGCTGCTGCTTTTAACAAAACCGGAAACCCAATTCGTTCGGCCTCAGTACGAAATACGCTCAAATCTTGTTTGTCTTTGGCGTAAAAACTCGGAAGCAGGGGAACGCCCACCTGTTCGGCCATTTGCTTGGCCTGACTTTTACTTGAAAGCTGATCCATACTTTGGGGCGAGGGTCCAATCCAGGTCAGGCCCGCAGCTTCGACTTGTTTTGCAAAGTCACTGCTTTCAGATAGCAATCCGTAGCCGGGATGAAGCGCATCAGCGTTAACCTGTTTCGCAAGTGCTAAGACCTTCTCAACATTCATATAGGAGTCTGAAAGTGCGGCCGCCCCTAAGCGGTAAGCTTCTTTTGCATTCTTAACTGCAAGTGTGTCCCGGTCAGCATCGCTGTAAACGATGATAGGCTCTAAACCCATTTTTAAACAGGTCCTTGCAATTCGTTCCGCGATTTCGGCGCGGTTAAGAATGAGAATTCGGTTGAGCTTTTGCATGTAGCTTAAGCTTTCCTCTTTGGTAGGGTGCCCATATATTTACAAATAATTCCAAGCATAACTTCGTCGGCACCGGCGCCAATTGATAGAACTCGACCGTCTCGAAAAGACCTCGCGACAGTGTTCTCCCACATAAAGCCCATGCCGCCCCAATACTGAAGGCAAGCATCGCTGACTTCTCGTGAAAGTCTTCCGGCCTTCAATTTGGCCATGGTGGCGAGATAAGTTCCATCACGGCCGTTTATTAATTCTTCACAGGCGCGGTAAGTGAGACTTCTGAGGAGTTCAATTTCAGTTTGCAGTTCGGCAAGTCGAAAATGGACCACTTGATTATCAAGAATGCTTTGCCCGAACGCTTTTCGTTGGCTCGTATAATGGATGGTATCTTGGATGCAAAGATCAAATCGTTTCAAAGACGAAGCGGCTGCATACAAACGCTCATCTACAAACTGAAGCATCTGCATTGTGAAACCTTCATTCTCTTTTCCGATTAAATTCTTTTTCGGAACTCGAACATCATCAAAAAAAACTTGCACGGTATCCGAAGCTCGCATGCCAATTTTGTCAAATTTAGAAGAAACAGTGATACCTTTGGTTTTCATAGGAACTATAATGAGCGATTTATTTTTGTGCGCAGGTCCATCTGAAGTATTCGCAAGCAAACACATAAAATCGGCTTGCGCTCCATTTGTGATCCACATTTTACTTCCGTTGATGACGTAATCACCACCCTGCATTTTAGCCGTAGTTTTTAAGCCCGCCACATCAGAGCCGGCATCTGCTTCGCTTACCCCGATACAGCCAACAAATTCTCCTGAGATTGCAGGCCGCAGAAACTCTTCGCAGAGTTCGGCGCTTCCAAAGCGCGCTAGCGCTGGGGTCGACATATCGGTTTGCACTCCCACAGCCATTGGGATGGCACCATTTCGAGAGCCGCCGATTTCTTCAGCAAAGACGAGATTGTAGCTATAGTCCAAACCCATTCCGCCATATTTTTCGGGCTTGTTGATTCCCAAAAATCCCATGTCTCCCATCTTTTTAAAAAGCTCATGGGCAGGGAAAGCGTTTTCAGCTTCCCACTTTTCAATATGAGGATTGATCTCTTTGTCGACGAAGGCCTTTACACTTTGACGAAGCGCCTCGTGTTGATCTGTAAATTGCATAAAGCTTCCTCTACCTTTCTATGACAACGTACTAATGGCGACTTACCCCAAAGGTATTACGAGCAAGACGGCGCATTTCTGCTTCGATACTTGTATCAAGTAAGAATCCTAACAATTTTCTAGTGTCCCGCGGATCGACGATGCCGTCGTCCCAAAGCTGAGAAGTTGCAAACAGGGCCGTCGAACTGCGATCCAACATGGCGGTAGTTTTACTTTCAAGTTCGCTCAGTTTTGCTTCGTCGACAGCTTGGCCAGATCGTTTCATCTTTTCTTCTGAAACGATTCTTAAAACTTTTCCAGCTTGTTCTCCACCCATCACAGCCGTTTTAGAATTTGGCCAGGCAAAAATAAAGTGGGGATCAAAACCTCTTCCGCACATGGCGTAGTTACCCGCGCCAAACGAACCGCCAATCAAAATCGAAAACTTTGGAACGCTACAATTTGCTACAGCCTGGATCATCTTTGACCCTTGTCGAATGATACCACTTTGCTCGGCCTCAGTTCCCACCATAAAACCCGTGGTGTTGTGTAAAAAAACAAGAGGCGTTCGAGTTTGTTCACAGAGTTCGATAAACTGTGCAGCTTTGCCAGCTCCCTTAGCCGTGATCGGGCCATTATTTCCAATAAATCCACAAACACGACCAAAGATTTCTCCGCGTCCGCAAATGGTTTGAGCTTCATACTCCGCTTTGAATTCTTCAAACTCGGACCGATCCAGAATGCGCGCTAAAATTTCGTGAACTTCGTAGGGCTTCTTTGGGTTGCTTGGAATAATTCCTAAGAGTTCTTCGATCGAGTAGTAGGGCTCGGCAGCTGGTTTGCGTGATTTAAAATCGGGAAGTAATTGAGGCGAGTTCCAATCAAGTTGTGCTACGAGAGTGCGCGCAAGACCAATAGCCTCGGTGTCGTTTTTTACCAGATGTTCGCCTGTTCCAGTAATTTGTGCGTGCATGGATGCGCCGCCTAA